>NZ_JBQYLP010000068.1:0-30153 GCF_052683555.1 Burkholderia sp. BC1 | reverse complement strand
CATCTCGCCTGCAACTTCGGAAGTTGGTCCATTGATCAGCGTTTCCCTAGCTTCGGGTGCGCCGAAACGGATCGTGCTCGCGCAATTCGTCGACGTACGCGTGGATATGCTCGGTCTCGCGTTCGAGAAAGTGCGCGACCGCATCGGCGAACGCCGGATGCGCGAGCCAGTGCGCGGAGTGCGTGACGGTCGGCAGGAAGCCGCGCGCGAGCTTGTGCTCGCCTTGCGCGCCGCCTTCGAACGTGTCGAGTCCCGCTTCGATGCAGAACTCGAGCAGCTGATAGTACGCCGTCTCGAAATGCAGGCAGGGCACGTGCTCGATCGCCCCCCAGTAGCGGCCGTACAGCGTGCCGCCGCCGTGCTCGCCGCGGCGATAGACGGCCAGCGCGCTCGCGATCGGCTGCCCGTCGGCTTCGGCGATCACGAGCAGCAGGTTCTCCGGCATCGTCGCGCCGATTGCGCGGAAGAAGTCGAGATTCAGGTACGGGCTCGAATAGTGTTCGCGATAGGTCTGCCGGTAGCAGCGCGTGAAGAAGCGCCAGTCCGCATCGGTGATGCGCTCGCCGGTGAGCCGCCGGAACGTGACGCCCGCGTCGCGCACCTTGCGGCGCTCCGCGCGGATGTTCTTGCGCTTTTTCTGTTCGAGCGTGCCGAGGAAGTCGTCGAAGTGCCGGTAGCCGTCGTTGACCCAGTGGAACTGCACGCCTTCGCGCAGCATCATGCCCATCGATTCGAGCAGCCGCGCCTCGTCGCCGGTCGGGAACAGCACGTGCAGCGACGACGCGTCGCTCTGTTCCGCGAACGCGAGCAGCGTCGCAGCGAGACGGCGGCGCGCGTCGTCGTCGACGGCGAGCAGCCGCGTGCCCTGCACCGGCGTGAACGGCACCGCGCACAGCAGCTTCGGGTAGTACGACAGCCCGTTGCGCTGATACGCGTCGGCCCAGGCCCAGTCGAACACGTATTCGCCGTACGAATGCTGTTTCGCATAGACGGGGGCGGCGGCCGCGAGCCGGCCCGTGCGCGCGTCGGTCAGCGTGACGAAGTGCGGCGACCAGCCGGTTTCGTCGACGGCGCAGCGCGCGACATGCAGCGCGTCGAGGAACTCGTGGCGCAGGAACGGCGTCGGCTGCGCGTCGCGCGCGAGCAGCGCGTTCCATTCGTCGGCCGCAACCTCGGCCGGGGACGACAGGATGCCCGTGCGATAATCGATGCGTTCGTGTTTCAAGCGTGAATCCGTACCGTTTGGATGTCGCCGGTTGCGTGCGCGCCCGCGACGTTTTCGTCAGCCGTTCACCGCGCGCCGCCCGGCTGCGCCGCTCCCGTCATGAAGACCCGACTCGCTCTCGCCCAGATCAACGTCACCGTCGGCGACTTTGCCGGCAACGTCGCGCGTATCGTCGCGGCGGCCCGTGCCGCGCACGAAGATGGTGCGCACCTGATGATCGCGCCGGAACTCGCGCTGTCCGGCTATCCGCCGGAAGACCTGCTGCTGCGTCCCGCGTTCTACGCGGAAGCGGCCGCCGCGCTCGACGCGCTCGCCGATGCGCTCAAGCCGTTCGACGGGCTCGCGGTGCTGG
Organism: Burkholderia sp. BC1; assembly: GCF_052683555.1. Classification (NCBI taxonomy): domain Bacteria; kingdom Pseudomonadati; phylum Pseudomonadota; class Betaproteobacteria; order Burkholderiales; family Burkholderiaceae; genus Burkholderia; species Burkholderia sp. BC1. The sequence continues at coordinate 28,576 of NZ_JBQYLP010000068.1, read as the reverse complement.
TCGGTCATCCGCTGCGCGGTGCGCCAGGCGTCGATGGTAATGCAAACCGCCCGATCGAGCGCGGCGTGCCGCCGGTCGACACGTACAACGCGGCGTCGCTGATCGTCGGCGGCCGGATCGTCGGCACCTACCGCAAGCAGGATCTGCCGAACGCCGAGGTGTTCGACGAGAAGCGCTATTTCGCGACCGACGCCGAACCGCTCGTCTTCGAGCTCAACGGCGTGAAATTCGGCGTGATCATCTGCGAGGACGCGTGGCACGCGTCGGCCGCGCAGATCGCCAAGGCGGCCGGCGCGCAGGTGCTGCTGATCCCGAACGGCTCGCCGTACCACATGAACAAGGAAGCGGTGCGCGTCGACATCCTGCGCGCGCGGATCCGCGAGACGGGGCTGCCGATGGTGTACGTGAACCTCGTCGGCGGGCAGGACGAACTGGTGTTCGACGGCGGCTCGTTCGTGCTCGACGGGCAGGGCACGCTCGTCGCGCAGATGCCGCAGTTCGACGAGGGACACGCGATCGTCGAATTCGACGGCGCGCGGCCGCTGCCCGGCGCAATCGCGCCGCCGCTGCCGGTCGACGCGCAGGTCTATCGCGCGCTCGTGCTCGGCGTGCGCGACTACATCGGCAAGAACGGCTTTCCGGGCGCGCTGATCGGGCTGTCGGGCGGCGTCGATTCGGCGCTCGTGCTGGCCGTCGCCTGCGACGCGCTCGGGCCCGAGCGCGTGCGCGCCGTGATGATGCCGTCGCGCTACACGGCCGACATCTCGACGACGGACGCGGCCGACATGGCACGGCGCGTCGGCGTGCGCTACGACGAGATCGCGATCGCGCCGATGTTCGACGCGTTCCGGGCGGCGCTGGCCGCCGAATTCGCGGGCCGCGCGGAAGACGCGACCGAGGAGAACATCCAGGCGCGCATCCGCGGCACGCTCTTGATGGCGCTGTCGAACAAGTTCGGCTCGATCGTGCTCACGACCGGCAACAAGAGCGAGATGGCGGTCGGCTACTGCACGCTGTACGGCGACATGGCGGGCGGCTTCGCGGTGCTGAAGGACATCGCGAAAACGCTGGTCTACCGGCTGTGCCGCTACCGGAACGCGACGTCCGACTACGGGCGGCGCGACATCATCCCCGAACGGATTCTCACGCGCGCGCCGTCGGCCGAGCTGCGCGAGAACCAGACCGACCAGGACAGCCTGCCGCCGTACGACGTGCTCGACGCGATCATGCGGATGTACATGGAAGAGGACCGCCCGCTCGCCGAAATCGTCGCGGCCGGTTACGCGCCGGCCGACGTCGCGCGCGTGACGCGGCTCATCAAGCTCAACGAGTACAAGCGGCGTCAGGCGCCGATCGGGATTCGCGTCACGCACCGTGCGTTCGGGCGCGACTGGCGTTATCCGATCACGTCGCGTTTTGCCGAACGCCTTGGCGAAGGCCTCGGCGAACGCCTCGACTGAGCCGCGCGCGACGCCGGCGGCTTACAATCGGGATCGCGATTTTTCATTCCACACGAGCATTGAGGGACAACCATCATGAAACGCATCACTGCCATCATCAAGCCGTTCAAGCTGGACGAAGTCCGCGAAGCGCTCGCCGAAGTCGGGCTCACGGGGCTGACCGTGACGGAAGTGAAGGGCTTCGGCCGCCAGAAGGGGCATACCGAGCTGTATCGCGGCGCCGAGTATGTCGTCGATTTCCTGCCGAAGATGAAGATCGAGGTGGTCGTCGCCGAAGCGCAGGTCGATCAGGTGATCGACGCGGTGATCGGCGCGGCGCGCACCGGCAAGATCGGCGACGGCAAGATCTTCGTGTCGGACGTCGAGCGCGTGATCCGCATCCGCACCGGCGAGGAGAACGAAGCGGCCGTCTGAACACCGCATCGCTTCAGGGCACGGGCCGCGCGATCCGGGCCGCCAATAAAAAACGGTGCGGATACCCGATTGGGTACCGCACCGATACGCGCCTCTCGCAGCAGCGTGGAAAGCGTTGTCGAATCGTTCTTTGGACGGCGCCTGATCAGAACAGGTGCTGGATGCCGGCGTAGACGCCGGTCTGGCTGCCGCCCGGATGCGGGTTGCCGGTCGACACGGCCGTGCCGGCCGGGTTCGCGTTCAGGCCGAAGTTGGCCGTCGAGCTGTTGCGCACCGTCGCGACCTGCAGGTCGAACAGCGTGCGCTTCGAGATGTTGTACGAACCGCCGACCGTGTAGATGTTCGCGTTGCCGCCGCCGTGGTTCGCGTTCACGTGATACACGGCTGCGATCAGCGCCGCTGCCGGCGTCGCCTGCCACGTCACGCCGCCCCAGACTTGCTGGGTGCCGGTCACGCCTGCGTTCGCTGCCGGGCCGCCGCTGCCGTCGGCACGCGAGGCCTGGTACGCCGCCTGCAGCTTGAACTGGCCGAGGAACACGTTCAGGCCCGCGAAATATTCGCGCGAGTAGTTGAACACGTCCGAGAAGCGGCCGTTGCTGTCGCGCGTTTCGTCATAGATGCCGCGCAACTGGAACAGCGAGTTCGTGTACGTGATCTGCGCGCCGGCTGCACGACCCGGCTGGCCGGCCGTCGTGTTGCCGTTGAAGCTGGTCGAGTTCGAGAACGAGAACTGGCCGTAGAAGTCGAGGCCGTAGAACTGCGGCGACTGATACGACACGTTGTTGCTGGTCTTGTTCCAGTTGCGGCCGCGCACGAGCGACGCGGTCGACCAGTTCGACTGGCCGAACGGGTCGAAGTCCCACACGCCGTTCGCGATCGCGAGTTCGCGACCGAGCAGCAGCGTACCGTAGCGGTCGTTCGAGATACCGACGGTCGCGAAACGATCCCAGATCGTGCCGCTCGCGCCGAGGCCGCCGTTCATCGTGTTGAACGCGCCTTCCAGGTGGAACAGGATCTTGTTGCCGCCGCCGATGTCTTCGGTGCCCTTCAAGCCCCACAGGCTCGTGCCCCAGTCGCCGCTTTCCGCGCGGAATTGGTGACCGTTTTGGAAGCCGTTCATGTATTCGAGGCCGGCATCCAGGCGACCGTACAGCGTCACGCTGCTCTGTGCGTGCGCCGTCACCACCCCAGCAGCCATCAGCGCGGTCGCGACCAAAGCTTTCTTCATCATCTCCTCCATACCCTGTCAAAAAGTCAACCCAGACTGCACGAGATGCCCGACGCGGCGAGCGTCGGGCAAAAGCGGGATAACCAGGGAGACCTCGTGCAGGGCCGGGTCGGCGCAGCACGCGGGGCAAGCAGACGGGAGTGCCGTTGAGCGGTCCCGCGCGGCCGGGTGGGTCTGCGGGGTCTCCTTGTTGTGTCGTGAAGCTAAACTACATTTCACGCACTTCGTTTTGCTACTTTGGTTACTAATTTAGCAAAAATACAATTTTGTGGCGACGGAAATCGTTGTTTGACTAACACGTGTCGCCAAATTGCCATGCAACACGGCCCGCGACGGCCGTGCGCGCGCCGCCGATCGCCGGAAAACCCTTGTCCGACAAGGGAGACATGATTTCGGCGAATCGGGATCAAGGATTGCCAGTATTGACGTCGATAAAACGCCGGCGTATGCGGGCAGAGCGCGGAATTGGTAAGTAATTCGTAATGATTTCGGCGGGTGAGGGCCGTGCTCGCGCGTGCCGGCAGCGATGTCGCGCGGCGCTTCGTGCGGCGGCTCCGTACGGCGCGCTACGCGTGCGGCCGCGCGTCCAGCAGGCGCGCGCGAATCCAGCGGTGCGCGTCGGTGCGTGCGTGCTTCGCGTGCGAGTAGACCTTCAGCGTGTAGCGCGGAATGTCGAACGGCGCGGGAAAGAGGCGGATCGGCGCCGCGTGCCGCAGCGTCTGCGCGGCGCGGTTCGGCACCGTCATCAGCAGCGCGGATTGCGCGATCACGAACGGCGCGGCCAGCACGGTCGGCAGTTGCACCGCGACGTCGCGCGCGACGCCGAGCCGGTCCAGCACGTAATCGATCACGCCGCGCGATTCGTTCCACGGCGTGACGACCACGTGGCGCGCCGCGAGATACTGGTCGAGCGTCAGGCGTCGGCGGATCGTCGGGTGGGCGGCACTCGCGATCACGACATAGTCGTCCGAGAACCAGTCGAAGTCCTCGATGCCCGGCGCATCGGCGACCGCTTCCTCGTGATAGCCGAGCGCGAAATCGATACGGCCGGCGGCCAGTTCGTCGACGGCGATCTTCCGGTCGGAATGGACGACGCGGATCCGCAGTCGCGGCGCCGCCTCCTGGATCTGCGCGACGAATGCGGGCAGCACCGCGAACGCCGTGTAGTCGGTCGCCGCGAACACGAAGGTGCGGTCGCTGTGCGCGGGATCGAAGCGGCGCGCCCGCGCGAGGCCTTTCGACATCGCGTCGAGCGCGTCGCCGGCCCAGGTCGCGATGTCGTCCGCGCGCACGGTCGGCTGCATCTCGTTGCCGAGGCGCACGAACAGCGCGTCGCCGATCGCATCGCGCAGCCGCGCGAGCGCGTGGCTCAGCGCCGACGGACTCATCGCGAGCTCGTGCGCGGCCGCGGCCACCGAGCGGTGGCGGTACAGCGCGTCGAAGACGAGCAGCAGGTTCAGGTCGAGACGGCGCAGATCGTGATGCATGGTGTTCAGATCGGAATGAAAAAACTGCACTTCCTGCAGGCGCGACGCGAACGTAGCATGTCGGTTCGACGAGCGCCAGCACGAATCGCGGCGCTCTCTCCGTTTTCGTCCGGGCCGAAGGAGGGCTCCTGCCGTGCAAATCGACATCCGCCGCGCGACCGTCGCCGACGTGCCGCTGATCCTGCGTTTCATCACCGAGCTGGCCGTCTACGAGCAAGCCGAGCACGAGGTCGTCGCGACGCCGGCATCGCTCGAGCGCAGCCTGTTCGGCGACGCGTCGCCCGCGCACGCGCTGATCTGCGAAGTCGACGGCGAGCCGGCCGGCTTCGCCGTGTATTTCTTCTCGTATTCGACCTGGCTCGGCCGGCAGGGGCTGTATCTGGAGGATCTGTACGTGTCGCCGCGCTTTCGCGGCGCGGGCGCCGGCCTGCGGCTGCTGAAGACGCTCGCGCGGATCGCCGTCGAGTCGGACTGCGGCCGTTTCGAATGGAGCGTGCTCGACTGGAACGAACCGGCGATCCGCTTCTACGAAAGCGTCGGCGCGGCGCCGCAGAGCGAGTGGGTGCGTTACCGGCTGGCCGGCGACGCCTTGCGCGCATTCGCCGCCGACGCGCCGGTCGACGTCGCGTAAACGCAAAACGAGCGCCGCGCGGCGAACCGCGGGGCGCTCGTCGGCGCGGCGCGATGCGCTGCGCGCGTTACTTGAGGCTGCCCGACAGGAACTGCTTCAGGCGCTCGCTCTTCGGGTTCGCGAATACGTCGGCCGGCACGCCTTCTTCCTCGACGCGCCCCTGGTGCAGGAACATCACGTGGTTCGAGACGTTGCGCGCGAAGCCCATCTCGTGCGTGACGACGATCATCGTGCGGCCTTCCTCGGCGAGCTTCTGCATTACCTTCAGCACTTCGCCGACAAGCTCCGGATCGAGCGCCGACGTCGGCTCGTCGAACAGCATCACGTCCGGGTGCATCGCCAGCGCGCGCGCAATCGCGACACGCTGCTGCTGGCCGCCCGACAGATGCGACGGATACTGCTTCTCGACGCGCGGCGCGAGCCCGACCTTCTCGAGATACTCGCGCGCGCGCTCCTCGGCTTCCTTCTTCGAAATGCCGAGCACGTGCACGGGCGCTTCCATCACGTTCTCGATCACGTTCATGTGCGACCACAGATTGAAGTGCTGGAACACCATCGCGAGCTTCGTGCGTACGCGCTGCAGCTGCTTCGGATCGGCGGCGCGCAGTGCGCCCGTCTTGTCGGCGGCGGTGCGCACTTCCTCGCGGTCGACGAAGATGCGGCCCGCATTCGGCTGCTCGAGGAAGTTGATACAGCGCAGCATCGTGCTTTTGCCGGAGCCGGACGAGCCGATCACGCTGATCACGTCGCCGGCGTTCGCCTTCAGCGACACGCCCTTGAGCACCTCGTTGCTGCCGTACCGCTTGTGAAGATCGTCGACGAAAAGCTTCTGGGTCTGGGAATTCATGAATAGTCCTGCGGAAACTTACTTGCCTTGCGGGCGCAGATACGCGAGCCAGCGGCGCTCGGCGCGGCGGAACAGCCAGACGAGCGTGAAGGAGATCACGAGATAGAGCAGGGCGGCGATCCCGAATGCGTGGAACGACATGTAGGTCGCCGAGTTGACGTCGCGCGCGATCTTCAGGATGTCGGGCACGGTCGCGGTGAACGCGACGGTCGTCGCGTGCAGCATCAGGATCACTTCGTTGCTGTAGAGCGGCAGCGAGCGGCGCAGCGCGGACGGCAGGATCACGCGGCGGTACATCGTGAACGTCGACATCCCGTACGCGCGCGCGGCTTCGATCTCGCCGTACGACGTCGCCTTGATCGCGCCCGCGAAGATCTCGGTGGTGTACGCGCAGGTGTTCAGCGTGAACGCGAGCAGCGTGCAGTTCATGCCTTCGCGGAAGAACGCATCGAGCATCGGCGTGCCGCGCACGACCTGCAGGCTGTACAGGCCCGTATAGCAGAGCAGCAGCTGCACGTAGAGCGGCGTGCCGCGGAACACGTAGGTATAGAGCCATACCGCGCGCGACAGCCATTTGCGCTTCGACACGCGCGCGACCGCGAGCGGCACCGACAGGCAGAACCCGAGCCCGATCGACACGACGAGCAGCCACAGCGTGATCGCGACGCCCGTGATCCGGTAGCCGTCGGTGTACAGATAGTTGCGCCAGTATTCTTGGATGAGTTCGATCATAGGTCTGCCTTGCGGACGCCGGTCGAGTAGCGCTTTTCAAGCCACATCAGCACGAAGTTCGAGATCGTCGTGATGGCGAGGTAGATCGCGCCGGCGATCAGCGTGAAGAAGAAGAACCGCAGCGTGCCCTTGCCGGCATCCTGCGACGCCTTCACGACGTCGGCGAGGCCGATGATCGACACGAGCGCGGTGGACTTCACGAGCACCTGCCAGTTGTTGCCGATGCCCGGCAGCGCGAAGCGCATCATCTGCGGGAACATGATCCGCGTGAACACCTGCCAGTTCGTCATGCCGTACGCGCTGCCCGCTTCGAGCTGGCCGCGCGGCACCGACAGGAACGCGCCGCGGAACGTTTCGGTGAAGTACGCGCCGTAGATGAAGCCGAGCACGAGCACGCCGGCGAGGAACGGGTCGATGTCGATCTGATCCCAGCCGAGCGCGTCGGTCGCCATGTTCAGCCAGATCTGGATGCTGTAGAACAGCAGCAGCATCAGCACGAGATCGGGCACGCCGCGGATCAGCGTCGTATAGACGGTGCCGACGCCGTTCGCGATGCGGTTGCGGGACAGTTTGGCGGCCGCGCCGACGAGACCCAGCAGGAACGACAGCGCAAGCGAAAGCACCGCCAGTTTGACGGTTTGCCAGGTGCCTGCGAGGATCAGCGGGCCGTAACCTTGTAGAAACATATGTGGTCCCTGACGGCGCATCGCGTGCGCCGCGAAAGACGCGCCCGCCAAGCTGCGCGGAACGCCCCGTGCGTATCATGCCGTCCGCCCCGGCATCGGTGCCGGGCACGCCCGCGACGCAAGCGGCGGGCGAGGGGCGGGCGGCGCGTGGTTGACTGCCTGTACTGCGCGGCCGCGGGGCCGCCCCCGCGTCCGCTGCGTCCCGTGGCGGCGCTCAGCGCGCCGAGTAGACGCTGAACGAGAAATACTTGTGCGACAGACGGTCGTACGTGCCGTCCTTGTGCATGTCGGCCAGCGCCTTGTTGATGCGGATCTTCAGGTCCGTATCTTCCTTGCGCAGCCCGATCGCGGTGCCGTCGCCGATCGTCTTCGGATCCTTCACCTCGGGGCCCGCGAACGCGAAACCCTTGCCGCGCGGCGTGCGCAGGAAGCCGTAGTCGGCCTGCAGTTCGTCCTGCAGCGTCGCGTCGAGGCGGCCCGAGCCGAGATCGGCATAGACCTGGTCCTGGTTCTGGTAAGGAATGATCGTGACGCCCTGCGGTTCCCAGTACGTCTTCGCGTAGGTTTCCTGCGTCGAGCCCTGCTCGACGCCGACGCGCTTGCCCTTCAGCGACGCGACCGTCGGCTGCAGCGGCGAGCCGGCCTTCGCGATCATGCGCGCCGGCGCGTCGTACACCTTGTCGGAAAAGTCGATTTGCTCGCGGCGCTTGTCGGTGACCGTCAGCGACGACACGATGATGTCGTACTTCTTCGCCTTCAGCGCCGGGATGATGCCGTCGAGATCCTGCGCGACCCATACGCACTTGACGCCGATGCGCTTGCAGATTTCCTTCGTGAGATCGACGTCGAAACCGACGATCTCGCCGCTCGGCGCGGTCGATTCGAACGGCGGGTAGCTCGCGTCGACGCCGATCCGCACGGTCTTCCACTCCTTCGCGAAGGCGCTGCCCGCCACGAGGGCGAGGGCGGCGCACAGGGCGGCCTTCTTCATTTCCATCCTTCTGTTGCTGACGTTCCGGGCGCGCACGCGGCCGGTCGGGCCGGGCGTCGCGGCGTATTCTAGACGGCCAAAATTCGCCGTTCGGCGCTTTGGCGGCGACGGCCGCCGGATCGGCGGACGCCAAAAGGGCGGTATTTTACCCGAACGCGATACCCGGAAAACGGCAATCCGGCCGGCCGCGCGATTCTTTGCTTCGGCTGTTGCGGCAATCGATCTATTGGCAACGGTCATTGCGTCGATTGCGTGCGTGAGTGCAACGATGCGGTGCGCGCGCACGGATTGTTGCCGAATCGGCGCGCCCCTACAGTGCGACCTATCGAGAAAAACAGGTTTCACGGAGTGTCGCCTCATGTTCCAGATCCGCCGCGCCGTCGATCGCGATCAGCGCAGCTACGGCTGGCACGAATCCCGTCACAGCTTTCCGTGCGACGGCGCGGGCCGCGTGCCGCCGCCTTACGGCGCGCTGCTCGAGCTCACCGAAGCGTGCATCGCGCCGACGCGCGGCTTCGGGATGCAGCCTTACCGCGACGTCGAGATTCTGACGATCGTGCTCGACGGCGCGCTCGGCTATCGCGACACGCTCGGTAACGGCGCGATCGTCCGCGCCGGCGGCGTGCAGCGCACGCGCGCGGGCACCGGCATCATGGTCAGCGAAACGAACGCGTCGCACGACCGGCCGCTGCGGCTGCTGCGGATCCGGCTCGCGCCGCAGGCGCGCGGCGGCGCGCCCGACTATGCGCATCGCTATTTCGCCGACGAGGACAAGCGCGGCCGGCTGCAGCCGATCGCGTCGCCCGATGCGCGCGACGGGGCGCTGCGCGTCGACGCCGATGCGCGCATCTTCGCGGCGCTGATCGACGGCGACGAGCGTGTCGTGCACGCCGTGCCGGCCGGGCGCCGTGTCTACGCGCACGTCGTGCGCGGCGAGGTCGAGATCGACGGTCATCCGCTGGAAGCGGGCGACGGCGTGCGGATCGCCGGCGTCGATACCGTCGCGCTGACACAGGGGCGCGAGGCCGAGGTGCTGCTGTTCGACGTGGCCGGCCACGACGCCTGAAACGAAACAGGGGACGCCAGCCGCAAGGCCGCGTCCCCTGTGTCGCCGCGTGCGGCGGCGAGCCGGGCGCTTACTGCGCCGGCGCCGAAGCGGCCTTCGCCGCCTTCGCGGCTTCGCGATGCTGCTGCCAGCGCGCCTTCATCTGCTCGTGGCGCTGTTCCATGCGTGCGAACTGCTGCTTCAGCGCACTGCTGACCGTGGCCTTCTGCTGGTCGTTCAGCCCGTTGTAGAACGCGAGCCAGGCGGCCGACGTCTGCTCGCGCAACTGCGCGTTCTGCTGCTCGGCCTGCTGGCGCGCCGTGTGCATCGCGTTCAGGTCGAGGATCGGCTGGTTCTGCTGCGCCTTGAATTGCTCGCGCATCTGCTCGTGGCTCTTGCGCATCGCTTCGCGGTTCTGCTTCATCGTGTTGAGCGCCGTCTGCCACTGCTGTTCCTGCGACGCGTTCAGCTTCAGCTGATCGTGCAGCTTCAGCATCACGCCGAACGGGCCGCCGTCGTGGTCGTGCATGTGGTGCATGCCGGGGCCGCGTTGCGGCGGCGCGTCGGCGGACTGGGCGGCATGCGCGGTGCCGAATGCGAGGGCGAGCACGGTGGCGGCCGCCATGGCCACGCGGGAAGTCTTCTTATACATTTCAGAAACTCCTTGTATTCAGAGGGTCCGGCGATGCGGCCGCGGGGCGACCCGGCTGCCGCATCCGGTAAGACGCAGGTTAGCGGCGCAGGCGCCGGCCGATGTTACGCGGGGTGGCGGCCGGGTTACCGCCCATTACAGTTGGCTTGCACGGTAATCCGCAGTAACCCTTTCGTCCCTTTGTTTCGTTCTTCGACGCCGCCCGTGCGCGGTAAACTTCGAGCCATGACTACCCAGATCCTCATCGTCGACGACGACCAAGAACTCCGCGACCTGCTGCGCGACTATCTCGTGCGCCAGGGGATGGAAGTGTCCGTGCTGCACGACGCGGCAACGCTCGAAAAGCGCCTCGAGCGCGAGCGCCCCGACCTCATCGTGCTCGACCTCATGATGCCGGGCGTGGACGGCCTCACCGCGCTGCGCCAGCTGCGCGCGTCGGGCGACGACATCCCCGTGATCATGCTGACCGCGCGCGCGGACGACGTTGACCGCATCGTCGGCCTCGAGCTCGGCGCGGACGATTACCTCGGCAAGCCGTTCAATCCGCGCGAGCTGCTCGCACGCGTGCAGGCCGTGCTGCGCCGCCGCCGCGCGACGCCGTCGGCCGCCGCGCCGGAGCAGCGCGAGCCGTTCGCGTTCGGCCGCTTCGTGCTCGACTTCCAGGCGCGCACGCTGTCGATCGACGGCAAGCCGGCGACGCTGTCGAGCAGCGAATTCGCGCTGCTGAAGATTTTCGTGAACCACGCGTTGCGCACGCTCACGCGCGAGCGGCTGCTCGAGCTGCTGCACGGGCCCGAGTACGACGGTACCGACCGCGGCATCGACGTCCAGGTGTGGCGCCTGCGCCGCATCCTCGAGACCGATCCGTCGACGCCGCGCTTCATCCAGACGGTCCGCGGGCGCGGCTACGTGTTCGTGCCCGACGGCGAGGCCCATGCGCAAACCCATTGATTCGCTGTTCGGCCGGCTCGCGCTGCTTGTCGTCGGCGTGCTGCTGCTGTCGCACTTCGCGTGGTATTTCGCGATGCGGCTCGAACGCAATCAGATGCAGACGCGTTACGCGGTCGAGGAGGCCGCGTTCCTCGTCGACGCCGTGCGCCAGCACGTCGCGCGCTCGCCCGATCAGCCGCTGCCGTCGCGCGTGCGGCTCGTCGCGCCCGACAGCCCCGACGTCCCGAAGGACGACGACCCGCCGCTGCCGGCGCCGCTCAAGCGCTTTCGCGACGACGTCGGCGAGCGGATGCCGCCCGGCACGCAGGTGCGGATCGGCGCGCCGGGCCGGCCGCCCGTGCTATGGGTGAAGGAGCCGACCGACCGCAGCTGGATCGTCGTGCCGGTGCAGCCGCTGCGGCCGCCGCGCTCGCTCGACCGGATGCTGCTGTGGCTCGGCACGATTTTCTCGGCCGGCGTGATCGCCGCGCTGTTCGCGGCATGGCAGCTGCAGCAGCCGCTGCGCTCGCTCGCACGCGCGGTCGCGCGCTTCGGCCGCGGGCAGCCGGTGCCGCCGCTGCGCGAGCGCGGCCCGCGCGAGCTGCGTCAGCTCACGCACGGTTTCAATCAGATGGTGGAGCAGGTGTCGCAGGCCGAGAACGACCGCGCGGTGATGCTGGCGGGCGTCGCGCACGACCTGCGTACGCCGCTTGCGCGGATGCGGCTGCGTGCCGAAATGATGGACGATGCGCGTCTGCGCGACGGCGTCGTGCGCGATGTCGACTCGATGACGCACATCGTCGACCAGTTCCTCGTGTTCGCGCACGGCGGCGCCGATCGCAGCGAGCCGGTGCCGGTCGACCAGGCGTGCGAGCGGATCGCGCGCACCTATCGCGCGGTCGCGCCGAACGCGCCGACGGTGCAGACGCGGCTCGGCGCCGATCCCGGTTTCTGCCTGCCGACCGCGACGCTCGACCGCATCCTGTCGAACCTGCTCGACAACGCGCATGCGTACGGCGCGCCGCCCGTGCTCGTCGAAACCGCGCGCACGCCGGCCGGCTACGTGCTGGCCGTCAGCGATCATGGCAGCGGGATCGCGCCGCGCGATCTGGCGGCCGCGACGCGGCCGTTCGTACGCCTCGATCCGGCGCGCGGCGGCAACGGGCATAGCGGGCTCGGGCTCGCGATCGTCGAGCGGCTGGTGCTCAGGCTGGGCGGGACGTGCGACATCGGCAACCGTCCGGAAGGCGGGCTGCGCGTCGCGATGACGTTCCCGTTCGACGCGGTGCCGAAGGGCGAGCCGCACGCGCAGGCGGCGTAAGCGGCCGACACGGCGCCCGGGCGGGCGCCGCGCCGCGCGGCGTCACTCGCCGAACAGCGTGCCGAGCGTCTCGGCGGCGTTGCTGTCGATCGTGTTGTAGGTCACGCTGGTGGCCTCGAAGATATAGACGGTCGTATAGCGGCCGAGGCGTTCGAGGATCTCGTCCTGCAACGATTCCGGCACGACGTTCATGTTCAGGTACCACGCCGTCGACGACAGCCGCGTCTGAAACGACCCGTATTCCTGCATCAGCTCGTAGAACGCATCGGCGTCCTGATCGCGACAGACGATTACCAAGTTTCCTGCCATTCCCTTCCTCCTGCGCGTCGATCGACCCCGATGGGGCAAGCCCCGATCATACCCGCTTCGCCGTGTCCGCTTGCTGACGCCGCACACGGTTTGCGCGCGGGCCGGATCGGGCGGGTTCACGGCCGGGCCGGATCACGGCATAATTCGGGGCCTGCATGCCGGCCGGGACTGCGGCCGGGCTGCCCGACCCCGCGCGCCTGCCCGTCCGGCCGCGCGCCGGGTACGCTCCGTGCGCCGCCTGCCGCCCGCAGGACGGTTGGACCTGACATACGGGTTGGTGTAGTGTCGTGCCGTCGCGGGCCGACTCGGCCGGGGCACGCGCGGCGGCGCAGCTTGCACGCAGCGCGCCGCGCCTGCGTGAGATCGTGAGTCAACCGAATTACCGCGCCCGTGCGCTTAGCCATGAATCAACATCGTCTGCCGGCTTCGTTCGGCCTAACCGGAGAGGGCGCCTGATGGACGTCGGATTCGATCCGAACCGGACCGCCAACGCGTCCGCGTGGCGCGTCCTGCCAAACCGGTGGGACTTTATCGCGTTTCCGCTGATCATCTGCCTGATCGCGATGGCCGTCGTCGGCTTCCACGAGACGATGGCGCCGATCGGCACGCTGCAGTCGCAGAAGATCTCGCTCGATCCGTCGAACCTGCCCGAATATGCGCTGCGCACGACGCTGCGGATGCTTGCCGCGATGGTCGCGTCGCTCGCGTTCACGCTCGTGTACGGCACGCTCGCCGCGAAAAGCCGCCGCGCCGGCATGGTGCTGATCCCGATCCTCGACATCCTGCAGTCGGTGCCGGTGCTCGGCTATATCTCGTTTACGGTCACGTTCTTCCTCGCGCTGTTCCCGAGCCGCGTGCTCGGTGCCGAACTCGCAGCGATCTTCGCGATCTTCACGAGCCAGGCGTGGAACATGACGTTCAGCTTCTATCAGTCGCTGCGCACGGTGCCGCGCGATCTCGACGAGGTGTCGCGCGGCTTTCACCTGACCGGCTGGCAGCGCTTCTGGAAGCTCGAGGTGCCGTTCTCGATGCCGGGGCTGGTCTGGAACATGATGATGTCGATGTCGGGCGGCTGGTTCTTCGTCGTCGCGTCGGAGGCGATCACGGTCGGCAACCACACGATCACGCTGCCCGGCATCGGCGCGTACCTCGCGGAGGCGATCGTCGAGCGCAACCTCGGCGCCGTCGGCTGGGTGATTCTCGCGATGACGGTCGTGATCCTCGCCTACGACCAGCTGCTGTTCCGGCCGCTCGTCGCGTGGGCCGACAAGTTCCGCATGGAGAACACGAGCTCGGGCAACGCGCCGGAATCGTGGCTGCTCGATCTCGTGCGCCGCACGCGGCTGATCCATCAACTGCTCGTGCCGGCCGGCTGGCTGTTCGCGAAGGCTGCGCGCATTCCGCTGCGCCTGTCGCCGACGCGCGCGATGCGCTTCACGCTGCCGCGCGTCGAGAAGAAGGCGTCGCGCGTCGCGGACGTCACATGGGCCGTCGTCGTGCTGCTCGCGACCGCGTACGTGCTGTGGCGCGTGATGAGCTTCGTCGCGACCGGCGTGACGATGGACGAGGTCGGTCATGTGTTCGTGCTCGGACTGATCACGCTCTTGCGCGTGGTCGTGCTGATCGCGATCGCGTCGGTGGTGTGGGTGCCGATCGGCGTATGGATCGGGCTGCGTCCGGCGCTCGCCGAGAAGATGCAGCCGCTCGCGCAGTTTCTCGCCGCGTTTCCGGCGAACCTGCTGTTCCCGGTGTTCGTGATCGTGATCGCGCGCTTTCACCTGAACGCGGACATCTGGCTGTCGCCGCTGATCGTGCTCGGCACGCAGTGGTATATCCTGTTCAACGTGATCGCCGGCGCGACGTCCTATCCGAACGACTATCGCGAGGCGGCGACGAACTTCCGGATTCGCGGCTGGCAATGGTGGCGGCAGGCGATTCTTCCGGGCATCTTCCCTTACTACGTGACGGGCGCGATCACCGCGTCGGGCGGCGCGTGGAACGCGAGCATCGTGTCGGAAGCCGTGCAGTGGGGCGACACGAAAGTCGTCGCGCACGGCCTCGGCGCGTATATCGCGCAAATGACCGCGGCCGGCGATTTCCCGAAGATCATCCTCGGCATCGCCGTGATGTCGCTGTTCGTCACGCTGTTCAACCGCCTGCTGTGGCGCCCGCTGTATGCCTTCGCCGAAGCGAAGCTGCGGCTCGACTGAGACTGATTGAGAGCGAAACGCGATGAACAATCCGAATGCTGTAAACGCCCCCGTTCAGACGCCCCAGCCGCCGCGCATCGGCGAAGAAATCCTGCGCGTCGAGCACGTTTGCCGCGGCTTCAACAAGACGCAGGGCGAACTGCTCGTGCTCGACGATGCGAACCTGTCGCTGCGCGAAGGCGAGATCGTCGGGCTGCTCGGTCGTTCCGGTTCCGGCAAGTCGACGCTGCTGCGCATCATTGCCGGCTTGATCGAGCCGACCGGCGGCGAAGTCACGTATCTCGGCAAGCCGCTGCGCGGGCCGGCCGAAGGCGTCGCGATGGTGTTCCAGACGTTCGCGCTGTTCCCGTGGCTCACCGTGCTGCAGAACGTCGAGGCCGGCCTCGAGGCGCTCGGCGTCGGCGCACGCGAGCGGCGCGAACGCGCGCTCGCCGCGATCGACCTGATCGGTCTCGACGGCTTCGAGAACGCGTATCCGCGCGAGCTGTCGGGCGGCATGCGTCAGCGCGTGGGCTTTGCGCGCGCGCTCGTCGTCGATCCGACGATCCTGCTGATGGACGAACCGTTCTCCGCGCTCGACGTGCTGACGGCCGAGACGCTGCGTACCGATCTGCTCGATCTGTGGACGCAGGGCCGCATGCCGATCAAGTCGGTGCTGATCGTCACGCACAACATCGAGGAAGCGGTGTTCATGTGCGACCGGATTCTCGTGCTGTCGTCGAATCCGGGGCGCGTGATCGCCGAGATCAAGGTGCCGTTCAAGCATCCGCGCAACCGGCTGGACCCGGCGTTCCGCAAGCTCGTCGACGACATCTACGCGAAGATGACCGCGCGCCAGATCGGCGAGGCGACGAAGAAGGGGCTGGAACTGGGCAGCTGGCTGCCGCAGGTCTCGACGAACCTGATGGCGGGCCTGATCGAGACGCTCGCGATGGCGCCGTATCACGGCCGCGCCGATATGCCCGAGATCGCGCGCTCGCTGCATCTGGAGGTGGACGATCTGTTCCCGATCGCCGAAGTGCTGCAGCATCTGGGCTTTGCCGACGTGCGCGAAGGCGACGTGTTCCTGACGCCGCCGGGGCGCGTGTTCGCGGAATTCGGCACGCAGGAGCGCAAGCTGATGTTCGCGGACCATCTGCTCAAGCACGTGCCGCTGGCCGCGCGGATCAAGAAGGTGCTGAACGAGCGCCCCGGCCATCGCGCGCCGCGTGTGCGCTTCGAGCAGGAGCTGGAGGACTTTCTGTCGGACGGTGCGGCGGAGGAAACGCTCGACGCGGTGATCGACTGGGGGCGGTACGGCGAGATCTTCTCGTATAACGATCAGACGGAGATCTTCAGTCTCGAGGACGTCGAGTCCTGACACACGCCGGCCGGAACGCCGTTCCGGCCCGCTGCGCCGCGCATCGGCCGGCGGTGCATGGACACCGCCGTTACTGCAGATTGCCCCAGCGATCGACCGCCGGTTCGGCCGACGCCCATTTCCAGCGTGTGCCTTGCTGGCACGCATTCGCAAAATACCAGTCGGCTTTGTCGCCGTCCTTCACCGAGAACGCGAACTCCTTGCAGAGCGCGAGCGCGGTCGAATAGGCGCGCGTCACGCGCACTTCGCCTTCGCCGTTGTCGAGCGGAATCGTGTTCTTGACCTTCCACGGCTTCACTTCGCCGACAGCGAGGCTGCCGGCCGCCTGCGCGATTGCATCCTGCTGGTTCTGATGGAGCTGCTTCATCGTGCGGTTCACGGCTTCGTCGGTCGCGGCCTGCACCGCGATGCCGACGCCGACGCCGACCGCCGGATTCGCGGTCACGAGGCCGGTCGCGGCGCCCGCGAGCGCGCCACTCGCCGCACCGACCGACCCGCAGCCCGACAGCGCGACGGCCGTCGCGCACAGCGCGCCGAGCGCCGCGATACGGATCGCGACGCTCATTGCAGCGCGCCCCAGCGTTCCGTCGCGGGTTCGGCGGAGGCCCATTTCCAGACCGGGCCGTCGCGGCAGATCGTGGCGACGTAGAACGCCGATTGCCCAGGCTTGTCGGACTTCGCCGGCGTATCGACCGCGAACACGATTTCCTTGCAGTCGAGCGGGCCGACGCTGATCAGCCGGCTGACCGTCACGCGGCCGTGCTCGTCATCCTCGATCGGAAACGAATGGTTCGTCGACCACGGCGCAACGCCGCCGACGTCCAGCGGGCCGGCGGCCTTCGCGATCTGTTCCTGCGTATAACGGTGCGCGACGCGCTGCGTGTACTGCACGCCCGCGCGTGCGCCGGCGACCGCGCCGAGGCCGATGCCCGTCGCGACGGCGGCGTTGTTCGTGACCTTGGAGGCGATCGCGGCGCCGGCGATACCGGCGCCGGCCGTCGCACCTTCGCTGTACAGCGAGTTACAGCCGGACAGCAATGCGGCCGCAGCGGTGACGGCCAGCACGATGCGCACCGGCATGGCCCGGTACGGCGATTGGAAACGAGTGTTCATCCCTGATGCAAATCCTGTCTGGGGAAGCGGCGACGCGTGCGCGGCGCTCGCCGTGTCATTGTTTCGCAATCGTCACAGGAAAACTGCAAAGCTTTGACAAATGGGGCGGCCGGCGAAGTGCGGCCGGCTAGGTGCGGCCGGCCAGGTGCGGCTCGCCGGCGGCGCCGGTAGGCGCTTCCTGCTTCGGCACGCCTTGCATCGACGAAGCCCCACCAGCCGCGCCCGGCCCGCGCGCACGCGCGCCGCCATTGTGGGCGAGTTGACGGGCGAGGGGTCGAAGCGTTACAAATTGAAGGGTTTTGTTACCGTTGCGCAAAACGAAGCTGCCTACACTGTTTTGTCATCACTTGTTTCAACGACGGCCTCGTGCCGCATCGCATGCTATGAGACATCCCGTCATGCGTCGTTCGAAACGGTTCTCGCACCGGCCGCCCGACGCAGGCAACGACCGCTCGCGTCCACCGACCGACGCCCCATCCGCACCGCCTGCCGGCGCGCCCGGCGAAACGCCGTCCGACGGCGATCACAACCAGGGCGGTGCACGCCCGGAAGGGCTCGAGTATCAACGCGACCTCGGGCAGGAGCAGGACGCCTGAGTCCCGCCGCGGTCGCCTTTCATCGCAACTCTGACGTCTGAACCGCCGCGCGGCAGCGTTTGCGCCGCCGCGCCCGTCATGGCGTGCGCCGCACGCCATTCAATCGAAATCGAGGAGGGGAAGCCGAATGAGCAGATTGATCGTGGTATCGAACCGTGTCGCCATCGGCGAGGACACACGCCCGAGCGCGGGCGGCCTCGCGGTCGGCGTGATGGACGCGCTGCAGGAAACGGGCGGCGTCTGGTTCGGCTGGAACGGCGAGATCGTCGGGACGCCGGACGCGGCGCCGGCGATCCGGCGCGACGGCAACGTGACCTATGCGACGGTCGGACTGACGCGCCGCGACTACGATCAGTACTATCGCGGGTTTTCGAACGCGACGCTGTGGCCCGTGTTCCACTATCGCGGCGATCTCGCGCGCTTCGACCGACAGGAGTACGCCGGCTATCTGCGCGTGAACGCGATGCTTGCGAAGCAGCTCGCCGCGCTGCTGCGCCCGGACGATCTGATCTGGGTGCACGACTACCATCTGCTGCCGTTCGCGCACGCGCTGCGCGAGCTCGGCGTGAAGAATCCGATCGGCTTTTTCCTGCACATTCCGTTTCCGTCGCCGGACGTGCTGCGGCTCGTGCCGCCGCACGACGAACTCGTGAAGTTCATGTGCGCGTATGACGTGACGGGCTTCCAGACCGATGCCGACAAGCAGGCGTTCACCGACTACATCGAGCGGCGCGGGATCGGCACCGCAAGCGAGGACGGCATGCTGCATGGACACGGCCGTGTCGTGAAGGTGGCCGCGTATCCGATCGGCGTGTATCCGGATGCGATCGCGCAGGCGGCCGTCCAGTACGGCGCGCGCAAGCCGGTGAAGATGCTGCGCGACGCACTGGGCGGCCGCAAGCTCGTGATGAGCGTCGATCGTCTCGACTATTCGAAGGGGCTCGTCGAACGCTTCCAGGCGTTCGAGCGCATGCTCGCGAATGCGCCGGGCTGGCAGGGGCGCGTGTCGCTCGTGCAGATCGCGCCGCCGACGCGTTCCGACGTGCAGACGTACCAGCGAATCCGCGAAACGCTCGAAGGCGAGGCCGGCCGCATCAACGGACGGTTTTCGCAGCTCGACTGGACGCCGATTCAATATCTGAACCGCAAGTACGAGCGCAATCTGCTGATGGCGTTCTTCCGCATGTCGCAGGTCGGCTACGTGACGCCGCTGCGTGACGGGATGAACCTCGTCGCGAAGGAATACGTCGCGTCGCAGGATCCGGCCGATCCGGGCGTGCTCGTGCTGTCCGAATTTGCGGGCGCCGCGGCGGAGCTGACGGGCGCGCTGCTCGTCAATCCGTACGACCTCTCGCAGATGGCCGACGCGCTCGAGCGCGCGCTGTCGATGCCGCTCGCGGAACGGCAGGCGCGCCACGAGGAGAACCTCGCGCGGTTGCGCGCGAACGACCTGTCGGTGTGGCGCGATACGTTCGTCGCCGATCTGCGCAGCGTCGCGGCGGCGGCCTCGGTCACGCAGCGCGCGGGCCGGCGCATCGCGCATGCATGAGCGCGCGAGCGCGTCCGGCGCCGCCCGGTGCGCGCCGGACGACGATGCGCTCGATCGTTTTTTCGTCGTCACGGGCGGGCCCGGTTCGGGCAAGAGCACGCTGCTCGACGCACTCGAACAGGCGGGCTTCGCGCGTTCCGCCGAAGCCGGGCGCGGCGTGATCCGCGATCAGATGGCGATCGGCGGCCGCGCGTTGCCATGGGACGATCGCGCCGCGTTCGCGGAGCTGATGCTGAGCTGGGAGATGCGCTCGTACGATCTCGCGCGGCACGCGCGCGGGCCGGTGTTCTTCGATCGCGGCGTGCCGGATGTGATCGGCTATCTGCAACTGACCGGCATCGCGGTACCCCCGCATGCGGAGGCGGCCGCGCGGCATTTCCGCTATCACCGTCGCGTGTTCATCGCGCCGCCGTGGCGCGACATCTATGCGCAGGACGCCGAGCGGCGACAGGATTTCGACGAGGCCGTGCGCACGTACGACGCGATGGTGGCCTGCTATACGCGTTACGGTTACCGGCTGATCGAACTGCCGCGCGCGAGCGTGAAGGCGCGCGTGCGCTTCGTACTGGATGCGCTCGACACGGCCTGAACGGCGCGTCGGCACGCGCCGCGTTCAGGCCGACGCATCGGGCTGCGGCGAGGCGATGCGCAGCATGCTGACGACGGCCGCCGTCGCCGCGAACGCGGTGGCGACATAGAGCGCGATGGTCGGCCCACGGTCGGGTGCGAGCCCGAAGATCAGCGCGACGAGCGCGGCGCCGAGCGTCTGGCCGGTGAGCCGCGCGGTGCTCAGCATGCCGCCCGCGCCGCCGCTGCGTGCGCGCGGTGCGGACGACAGCATCGCGCGATTGTTCGGCGACTGGAACAGCCCGAAGCCCGCGCCGCACAGCGCCATCCGCCAGACGATGTCGAGGGTGCCCGGATGCGCGCCGATCGTCGCGAGCGACAGCAGCCCGGCCGCGAACAGCGCAAGGCCGATGCCGCCGAGGATGCCGGCCGAATAGCGGTCCGACAGCACGCCCGCAAGCGGCGCGGCGAACACGATGACGAGCGGCCACGGTGTCATGTAGAGCCCCGTTTCCACCTGCGAGAAACCGAGCGAATTCTGCAGCCAGAACGGCAGCGCGACGAATGCGAGCATCTGCGACGTAAATGACGCGACCGACGTGCAGATCGACAGCGCGAACATCGGGATGCGCATCAGGTCGACCGGCAGCAGCGGCGCCGGCTGCGACAACTGGCGTTTCACGAAGAAGTAGCCGACGACGAGCGCGACGGTCAATTCGGCCGCGACATACAGGCGGCCTTCGCCGTGGCCGAAACCGTCGACGGCCATGATCAGCAGCCCGAACACGCACGCGTTCATCAGCGCGCTCGGGATGTCGTACGGCGCGTCGTGCAGCGGGTTCGTCGGCAGCGCGCGCACGCTGCCGAGCACGGCCGCGATGCCGATCGGCACGTTCACCGCGAACAGCCACGGCCACGATGCGAACGACAGGATCGCTGACGCCACCGTCGGCCCGATCGCCGACGATAGCGCGACGACCATCGCATTGATCGACAGCCCGCGCCCGAGCATCGACGACGGATAGATCATCCGCACGAGCGCCGCGTTCACGCTCATGATGCCGGCCGCGCCGAAGCCCTGGATCACGCGCATCACGGCCAGCGTCGGCAGCGAGCCGGCCAGCGCGCAGCCGAGCGACGCAGCGGTGAACAACGCGAGGCCGGCGATGTAGACGCGGCGGTAGCCGATCCGTTCGCCGAGCGACGCGAGCGGCAGCAGCGTGATCGTGACCGCGAGCTGATACGCGTTGACGATCCAGATCGATCCGGCATCGGAGGCGTGCAGGTCGCGCGCGATCGTCGGCAGCGCGACGTTGGCGATCGCGCCGTCGAGCACGGCAAGCGTGATCCCGAGGGCGACGCAGACGATCGCCCAGTAGCGTTGCGGAAGCGGCAGGCCGGTATCGGCGTTCATGGCGGGAGTGAAAGCAGGTTGTCCGGCAGCGGCGCCCGGTTGCGTACGCAACGATGAAGACGGGCGATGACGGCGATGCGTCCGGCCCGGCGCAATGTCGCCGGAAGCGGACCGGCCGAGTGTATCACCGGCCCGCGTCGCGCGTATCGGGTGCGCGATGCCGGGCGGCGCGCACTCAGCCTTCGAAGTCGAGGCCGCCGAGCCGCACCAGCGGATCGGCCTGCGTGCGCGACGCGAGATCGATATCGCGCGCACCCTGCCATGCGTTCAGCTTCTTCGGCAGCGCGGCCAGATAGTGCTCGAAGCGCTGCGCGCCGTCCGCTTCCATCAGCCGCTCGATTTCGTCGGTATCCCACGTGAGCTCGAGGTTCAGCGGATGCGCGAAGCCGCTCACGTGTTCGTGCGGCGCGCTGCGTATGCGAACGCGTGTGGGGTGCCCGTGACCGCCGTACGGCACGACGTCGGTCGACACGTGATCGGCGAAGAAGGCGGCGATCGCCTGCGCGATGCGCGGCGCGAACTCGGTATCGAAACGGCGGGCGGTTTCGGGCTGCATGGGCGTCTCCTGAGTGCCGAAAATCGTAGCACGGCGGTGCCGCGTTTCGGCATGCCGCGCGGCCGTAATCGCGCGTTACCACTTGCTGCATCTATTACCGCCGCTTGCGCCCACAATGCATCGCATCTCGTACCACTTCGCGTGGGAGCCTCATCATGAAAAAGATCGCTGCAGTCTGTGTTCTGGCCGGTTCGCTTGCGGTAGCCGGCCCGGCGTCCGCGCATGGCCGCGACGGCGGCGCGGTAATCGGCGCGCTGATCGGCGGCGCCGTGCTCGGCGCGATCGTCACATCCGCGCTGAATCCGCCCGTCGCGTATCAGGCGCCCGTGTACCAGGCGCCGGCCTATCAGCCGCCGACTTACTATCAGGCGCCCGCGTATCAGCCGCCTGCGTATCCGGCCTATCAGCAGGCGCAGTATCAGGACGACGGCCCGCGCTATTGCTACGACCGCTATCAGCGTGCGTACGTGTGCGGTGCGCCCGTGTCGGGCGGCTATGCGCAGCCGGCCGGCTGGTAAGCGGCGCCTGCCGATACCTGGAGTTCGAATGACAAAAGGCCCTCGCGTCGTGCGAGGGCCTTTTTGCTGGCAGCGCCGGGCGTCGGTCGCGCGCGGCGCGCCGGTGCGCGGATACAAACGGTTGCAAATCCGTCAGTGGCGATGCCCGCCACCGTCGCCGCGGCCGTGCCCGCCGCCTCCGCCGCCGTCGTTCCAGTCGCCGCGGCGGCCGCCGCGGCCCCAGCCGCCCCAGCCGTGATCGCCGCGGTCGCGGTCCCAGCGGCGATAGTCGCGATGGCCGCGATCCCAGTCCCGTCCGCCGCCCCCGCCGCCCCAGATGTTGACCGTGCCGTAGACGGGCGAGGGCGCGTAAGCGGGGCCGTACGCGTAGCCCGGATCCGAGTAGTACGACTGCCCGTAGCCGTATCCGGCGTCCGGTCCGACGACGCAGCCCGCCAGCAGTGTGGCGGCGCCCGCGGCAGCAATGAGCTTCAGCATGATGTTCTCCGTTGGTTCCGCTATAAATACCGCGCGCGAGCGTTGCCGGCTGTTCGCAATTGTGTCGCGAAATTACAGCGGCGTAAGGTGTTGCGGGGAAAGTGTTAGCATCCCGGGCTCTTTTGTTTGCAAGGAGCACATCGATGAAATTCGCGATCCGGACCGCGTTGGCCGCGTTCTGCGTGACCACTGCCGCGTGCGCGGCTACGCCTGCGTCGGCGCCGGCCGTATCCGCCGAGTCGATCAAGATGTTTCCGCAACCGGCAGCCGGCCAGCAGCGCTTCGTGATCGCGCTGCCCGCGCTCGAGAACGAAGGCGATGCGCGCGTCGAGTTGATGACCGGCAAGACGCTCGAGACCGACTGCAACCAGCACTGGTTCGGCGGCGAGCTGACCGCCGAAGACGTGAAGGGCTGGGGCTATCCGTACTATCGGCTGACCGACGTGAAAGGGCCGGCAGCGACGATGATGGCCTGCCCCGGGCAGGCGCCGCAGCAGCGCTTCGTGCAGGTGCGTACCGACGGGCAACTGCTGCGCTACAACAGCCGCTTGCCGCTCGTCGTGTACGTGCCGGACGGTTTCGAAGTGCGCTATCGCGTATGGCACGCGTCGAAGGACGTGCAGCAGGCAGTCGGCCGCTAACGCATTCGCCGGGCGCAGCGCCGCGCGATCACGACTGCGCGGGCAGCGCGGTGCCCGCGCCCGTGCCCGTCAGCGCCGGCCATGCGGCCAGCGCCGCGTGCGCGACCGCTTCCAGATCGCGGCGGCTCGCGCCGTCGCGCGCCTGGATCGACATGCCCTGCTGAACCGTCACGTAGTACCGCGCGATCGCATCCACATTCGCTTGTGCGGCGATCTCGCCGGCCGCCGCCGCTTCGCGCAGACGCACGCGCAACGCCTCGACCGTCTCTTCGCGCATCTCGATCAGCGTCTGTCGCACCGTGTCCGACCGCTCGGCCGGATGCAGGGCCGACAGTACGATCAGGCAGCCGGCCGGCTTCGAGCGCCGCGTGAACACGCGCGCCGTCTGCATCAGATAGTTCCGTATCGCGTCGTAGGCCGTGTCGGCCCGTTCGACGCCGTCCCAGATCTCGCGCCCCTCGGTCTCGCGGTAGTGCTCGAGCGCTTGCCGGAACAGCGCTTCCTTGCTGCCGAACGCCGCATACAGGCTCGGCGACGCGATCCCCATCGCGGACGTCAGGTCCGCCATCGACGCGCCTTCGTAGCCGAGGCGCCAGAACACCTGCATCGCGCATTCCAGCGCAGCGTCCTTGTCGAAGCTTCTCGGTCGGCCCCGTTCGGCCATGGCATACGCTCCATCGTCAATATCTGTATCGATCGATAAAATAATTCAATTGACAGCGCCGCGCAACTTGCCACATTCTGTGTCGATCGTTACATAAATTGTGAAAGGAGCTTTCATGAACCGGCTTCAAGGCAAGCGTGCACTCGTTACCGGCGGCAGCCGCGGCATCGGCGCCGCAATCGCGAAACGGCTCGCGGCCGACGGCGCGGACGTCGCGATTACGTACGAGAAATCGGCGGAGCGGGCGCAGGCCGTCGTCGCCGAGATCGAAACGCTCGGACGGCGCGCCGTCGCGATTCAGGCCGACAGCGCCGATCCGGCGGCCGTCCGCGCGGCTGTCGATCGCGCGGCCGACACGCTCGGCGGTCTCGACATCCTCGTGAACAACGCGGGCATCTTCCGCGCGGGCTCGCTCGACGCGCTCACGCTCGACGACATCGACGCGACGCTCAACGTCAACGTGCGCGCGGTGATCGTCGCGTCGCAGGCGGCGGCGCGCCATCTCGGCGAAGGCGGCAGCATCGTGTCGACCGGCAGCTGCCTCGCGACGCGCGTGCCCGATGCGGGGATGAGCCTCTATGCGGCCAGCAAGGCCGCGCTGATCGGCTGGACGCAGGGTCTCGCGCGCGATCTCGGCCCGCGCGGGATCACGGTCAATATCGTGCATCCGGGCTCAACCGATACCGACATGAACCCCGCCGACGGCGAGCACGCCGATGCGCAGCTCGCGCGCATGGCCATTCCGCGCTATGGCAAGGCGGACGACGTCGCGGCGCTGGTCGCGTTCGTCGTCGGGCCGGAAGGGCGGTCGATCAACGGGACCGGGTTGACGATCGACGGCGGCGCGAACGCGTGAGGCCGCTGGCCGGCTCCGTGCGGGCCGGGCAGATCATGTGTGACGGCGGCGGGGACGGATTGCGTGCGAGTGGCGCTTCCCGCGCCGAATCGGTGCTTTTCTACAATCGCGTTTTACCGACGCCGTCACACGCCAAACGGATACAGGTCGACCGAACGCTCGGTCGCGCGCGTCGACAGCGGCGTGATCGCGTGCGTGTTGTCGAACCATACGTAGCCGTCGAACTGCGCGGACAGCCGCGCTTCGGCGTAATGGCTGTGCCGCTCCGAATCGGGGCGGTAGATCACGCCGATGAAGCGCTCGAGCCGCGGCTCGCGCAGCGATTCGACGAGCGCGCGATCGCCGTCGGCTGACAGATCGGCGAAACAGCGCGGCAGCCCCGACTCGTGAAACGCATGCTCGTAGCTGTCGTCGCGCGACGGAAGAACGCGCATGACTTCGAGCGGGCCGCCCCAGTCGGTCGCGGCGGCGACCGTGCCCGCGTGCGTGCCGAAACCGATCAGCGCGACGTCGTCGCCGAAGCGCTCACGGCACAACTGCCCGACGTTGAGCTCGTCGCGGATGTCGCCCATTTCGGTCGCGGCCGCGTTGCCGATATGCGAGTTGTGCGCCCACACCACCGCGCGGCCGCCGTCGCCCTTCGCCGCGAGCAGGTTTTCGAGCGTCTCGAACATGTGCGTGTCGCGCAGGTTCCAGCTTTGCGCGGCGCTGCGGTACATCGTCCGGTAATAGCGCTCGGCCGAGGCGACGAGCCGCGCGTTCTGCGTCGCGTCGAAATGCAGGTCGTCGTCGCCTGCGCGCGCGATGCGTCCGCGCAGCATGTCCTGCAGCTGCGCGATCACGGCGTCCTCGCAGTTCTCGAATCCGGATGACATCGCCGCGCGCCCGTACACGAGCGGATCCTTCTGCCATGGCGTCAGGCAGCCGTAGCGCTCGCGCGCGATGCGCGCCGCGTTCGGGTCCGAGCGATCGAGATAGTCGAGCACGGCCTCGACCGACGCGGACAGGCTGTACATGTCCAGACCGTGAAAGCCGCAGCGCGCATCGGGCCGCGTGCGGCCGTTGTGCGCGCGCAGCCATTCGACGAACGCGGCGAATTCCTCGTTGCGCCACATCCAGGTCGGGAAACGCTGGAACGGCGGATCGGCGTCGCGCCGTTCGTCGAGCATCACGTAGCGATGCACGATCGCCGCGTCCGGCCAGTCCGCTTCCACCGCGACGATGTTGAAGCCGTGCTGCTCGACGAGCCGCCGCGTGATCGCCGCGCGCGCCCGATAGAACTCCGACGTGCCGTGACTGCATTCGCCGAGCAGCACGATGCGCTTGTCGGCGAGATGATCGAACGCATCCGCGAACGCCGGATCCTCCGGCTCGGGCAGCGGCCGCGCCGCGCGTGCGATCGTGCGCGCGAGCGGTGTCGGCGGCGCTGCGACGTACGGGGCGTGCGCGTCGTGCTCTACGTCGTGCGCGGCTTGCGCGGTGTCGTCGTCGCGGGCGGGATCGTGCTCGGGCCAGCCCTGCTCGCCGATCAGCGGCACGAAGCGTACCGCGCCGAGATCTTCGTGCTCGAACTGCGTCGCGCCGGTGCGCGTGATCCGCACGAGCCGCTGCGCGTCGCGCTCATCGCCGATCGGCATCACGATGCGCCCGCCGATCGCGAGTTGCTCGCGCCATGCGCGCGGCACGTCGGGCCCGCCCGCGGCTGCGACGATCGCATCGAACGGGGCGCGGGCCGGCCAGCCGAGCGTGCCGTCCGCGTGATGGACATCGACGTTGCCGAAGCCGTTCTCCGCGAGCGTGCGCTGCGCGGATGCGGCGAGCGACGCGTGCCGCTCGATGCTGTCGACGTGCGCGACGATGTGCGATGCGACCGCCGCCGCATATCCGGAGCCGGTGCCGACATCGAGCACGCGATCGGTCGGCGAGAGCGTCGCGGCTTCCAGCATGCGCGCGACGACGATCGGTTGCGAGATCGTCTGGTCGTCGGCAAGCGGAAGCGGCGTGTCGCTGTACGCGAATTCCGCGAGTTCCGCGGGAACGAACCGATGGCGAGCGACGGTGCGCATCGCGTCGAGTACGTGCGGATCGCGTACGCCGCGCGCTGCGATTTGCCGTTCCACCATCTGCTCGCGTGCTTCGTCGAATGGATTCATGGTGTTCGATCATTGGCGTGAGTGTCGAGTCGCGCAGCATCGTGCGTGCCGCGGGAAGGAACGGCGCATGCGCCGGCTGAGGTAGCGCATGGTGCGCGCTGCGCTCGATGGCGCGCGGCGGCGCGTTTACCGCGACTCGATTTGCCAGGAGGGACAGGTACATGAAACTGCAAGGCATTCGCGCGCTCGTCACGGGCGCGGACTCCGGAATCGGCCAGGCGATCGCGACGCTGTTCGCGCAGGAAGGCGCGGACGTCGCGATCGTCTACCACACGGACCATGACCGCGCGCAGGAAACGGTGCGACGCATTCAGGCAACGGGCCGGCGCGCGTGCGCGATCCAGGCCGATGTAGGCGACCCGCGGTCGGTCGACGCGTTCTTCGCGGAAGCGATGAATACGCTCGGCGGACTCGAGGTGTTGGTGAACAATGCGGGCGTCGGTGCGCCGGGTGCGGCCGTCGCCGATCTCGAGGATGCGCAGATCGATACCGTGCTGCGTACCGATCTGCTGGGGCCGTTGTACTGTTGCCGCGCGTTCGTCCGGCAGCGTCGCGCCGTGGGCGGCGGCGGGCGGATCGTGAACATTTCGTCGGTCGCGCAGCATCTGCCGACGCCGGAAAGCGCGCCGTACGGGATCGCCAAGGCCGGGCTCGGCTCGCTTGCGCGCAGTTTGTCGCGCGAAGTGGCCGAGGACCGGATCAACGTGAACAACATCGCGCCGGGCCTGATCGACACGCCGATGACGCGCGATCGCCTCAACGACCCGCAGCAGCGCGATGCGTCGATGTCGGTGATCCCGTGGCATCGGCCCGGGCAACCGGAAGAGATCGCGCGTGTCGCGCTGTTTCTCGCGTCCGACGACGGCGACTACGTGACCGGGCAGACGTGGACGATCGACGGCGGGCTCACGATGCAGTGGGGCGGCGCGTAGCGCGGCGTGCGATCGGCTGGCGTCACGCGGACAGGTCGCCGCCGCTGGGCGGCTCGACGTCTTTCGGGTTGTCGAGGTGTCCCGGCGGCGGCTCGTAGGGGCCTTTGTCGGGCTCGGGCTTCTGCGGGATCATCGTTTCGTCCATGCTGCCGTGACCCTTTTGATGCACGTTGCCTTTGCGGTCGGTGCTGACTTCGTCGGTTTGGGGCGGTGGGGTTTGGTTGGCCGGGTCGGACG
>NZ_JBQYLP010000067.1:0-30851 GCF_052683555.1 Burkholderia sp. BC1 | reverse complement strand
GTTCACAATGTGGAACGACGGAATTTTCTGGGGTTCCGGCGTAGATCCCCACCTTGTGCGTCAAACGCGTTAACGCGGCACGCATCGATATTCAATGCCCCCGTGCCCCACCTAAGGACGTTGGTCTCGACGTTACCCACGATCGGCTTTCTGGCGACGCAAATGGGCTCATGCGCCGGCTTCAGCCCTCCCCTGGCCCAACCTTCGAAGCCCGCTTCAATCATCCGCAGACTTGATTCGTCTCCGCGAGCGGCTTTCTCCGCGGACCACAACTCTGCTTTCGGCATTCCCGAACCGTAGATCCAGACAATCTGGTCCCGGATCGAAAAGCCCGCATCTTCAATCGCACACACCATGCGATGACTCGTGCGCGTGCCGCCGAATGCGAAAAGATAGCCGCCGGGTTTCAATGCACGCAGGCATTCGGCCCACATGCTGGAATCATAGGCGACCCCATTGCGGTCCCACCCCCGATTCATGAACCCGAGTTCATACGGGGGGTCACAGATGACGGAGTCGACAGAGTTGTCGGGCAGTGCGGGCAAGACCGACCGGCAATCGCCGACAAGGAGCATGTACTGATCGCTTTGCATGGGGGCGTTGATTAGCCATCAAAGTGATAAAATAATATCACTTCGGCGTGCTTGCGCGGCTTTCGGCGTCAGCGCCGACGGCGACGTCGGCGATTGCAATTAGCGCGCGGACCAGCGCGCGCGCCCTTACGACCAGGGAATTTAGCGCTCGATGCTCGCGGCGCTTTCATGGCCACGAACAACCGCGTGCCCTGCTCGATAGGTCATCCTCACATAGTCGCCGACCTTCACCGGCGCCGTCATCACCATGTCGCCCCGGTGATGAAGGATGCCCTTGCCAAGGCCGGCGTCCTGGACGAGGTAATGGTCGGTCTGATCGACTATCCGCCCGGCATACGCACCACTATCACGCTGCGCGAATTCAGGCATGAGCCCCAACTCGGCCGCCTTAGTCCTCGCGAACGCCTTGAGTTCCAACACCGACTCCGCGGCGTCCAGCATTTCCTCACTCGCGAACCGTTTGCCTGGTGCCGTCGCCACCGCCATCGCAAGCTGCGGATCGGATTTGATGCGCTCGATCAATCCCGCATGCACTTCGTGCCCGCCGTCCCATTCGAATAGCGCTTCGTGGCCGCGATTGAAGATATCGGCCGTGCGCAGGGGCTCCTGCGCGCCACGCAGATAGTCCTGCGCCGCCTTGTCGATCGACTCGCGAACCTCGATCGCATATGCCTGTTCGCGCGCAGCGCGCTCCGCCATGTCCGGGTCAACAGCCGAGAACAGATCGCCTTCACGCCCACCCATAGATTCGAGCGTCGCGGGCTCCCACGTCGACACGTAGGCCGGGTCGTCCTGCATCTTCCTCAACTCGGTCATCACGTCTGCGTTGTTTTTGCGCAGCAGCTCAAGTTCCGCCAATTGCACAAACGGCTTCGCCAGCTCCTGCCGTACCTTCTCCAATTCGACGCGCTCGGCTTCGTTGTTTTCGATTGTGTATGCAATGTCGCTCTCGATGCCATTCAGCGCGTTGTCCATGCGCTGAATGAACCCGGTCACGCTGAACTTGTCGTCTTGCGAATAGACTAGATTGCCGGGCACGTACACGCGTGATCCTTTCAAGGCAAACTGGACGTGACGTGCATCGGCGGTCGCCGTGACCTTGAAACCTCGGTACTCGCCGATATGCACAACCTGCGCCTTGTCGCCCAAGTGCTTCGCGCGTCCCTCGATCGCGCGTTGCATGCCGGACAGTACCGACTCCATCAGATGATCCTTCGAGTCCGCGTCGAACACATTGACGCCGACCTTCATCTTCCACTCGTCGGACGTGTTCGCGTCGCGCAGCGCGGCGTCCTTCCGATAGTCGGTCAGCACGCGCTCTGCCCTATCATCAGCCTGCGACAGCCACTCCGCACGACTTTCGAGTGAGTGCCGGTTTCGCTTGTAGTTCGCGTGCAGCGCTTCCATCTTTTTTAAATCAGCCGACAACTGCACCTGCAGGAAGATGAGCGGGTTCCCGGTCGCCGCTGCTTTCATCTCGGCCGCGTTTGCAGCTTCTCCTGCAACATCCTCAATCACGCGCGATAGGCCATCGCCCTTGCGGAACTGTTCGATCGCCCGCGCCTTGTATTCGATTGTCTGCCACATGCGGGCATCGTAGGTTTGCTTCGTCGCGTAGCGCAAAAGCTCGATCTCAAAGCCGTCCGGGTCTTCTGCATAAAGCAAGTTGCCCTGGCGAACGATGCGCCCCTCGCGCTGCTCGAGGTCGCGCGGACGCCACGGCGCATCGAGATTGTGCTCGGCCACAAGCAGATCCTGGACGTTCGTTCCGGCGCCCATCTTTGACGTAGACCCCAGCAGAAAACGCACATCCCCGCGGCGAACCTGCTCAAAGAGTTTCGCGCGTTGCAGGTCCGTTTTCGCTTCGTGAATGAAGCGGATTTCTTCAGCAGGGATGCCGCGCGCAATCAGCTTCTCCCTGATATCGTCGTACACCGAGAACTTGCCGCTGCCACGACTCGTCAGCAGCTCGTCCATCGACACTTCCTGCTCTTTGGCCGGACCGTCTTCGCCCTGGCCGTCATTCTCCGCATCCTGCACGACCGAGCCGACGGCAACTGCCTTCGGCGTCGACAGGTCGCAGAACACAAGCTGCGTACCGCGCTTGTGCGACCATGCGTTATAGATGCGAACCATCTCATCAACAGCCACGTTGATTTTGCTGCCCTCGAAGTCTGGCGCGTCAGGATCGATCAAGCGAAAATCCAGCCCCGCCTTGCGCGCATCGTTCGTGATCTTCAGCGGGTTATCTTTGCTGGGGTCGTGCGGCAGATTCTCCATGCGGTGAATAATCGAGCCCGGTGTCCAGTCCGTGATAACCGCCCCGTCTTCGCGCCGAATCTCGTTACCCTCGCTGTCCAGCACGGGCGTCTGCTCGCCCATGTAGCGCGCCTGCAACGGTGAGCGATCGACTACGATGATCTGCGGCTTGCCGCCCTTGATCTTCGGGACCGGGAACCGCGTGCCGCGTTCCGCCGCCTGGCGTTCAAGATCCTCGCGCGTCACGACATCCGCGAACGACCGATACAGTGCCTGCAACTCAGGCACGTTCTGGAATTTCGAGAAGCGCGAATTGAGCCGGTAATTCACGCCAGTAGCGTCCAGTTCCCAACCCGTCACGACCTGGCCGAATGTGCTGGCCCACGCGTCGAAGTGATGGATGCCGCGCGACTTCAACTCGTCGTACTGCATGTATCGCTGCATCGTGTAAATTTCAGCGATGGTGTTTGCGACTGGCGTGCCTGTTGCGAAGTACACGCCTCGGCCGCCGTGCTTCGATTGCAGGTAGCGCGCCTTCACGAACAGGTCGAAAGCCTTGTCGGATCCCTGAAGGTTTCCGAGACCCGCGATACCGGACAGCGAAGTCGTGATGAATAGATTTTTGAACTCATCGGCTTCGTCCACGAAGAGTGCGTCGACGCCCAGTTCATCGAACGTCACGACGCGATCCTTGGCGCCTGTCTCCGCGGCGCGCTTCAGCTTCGCTTCCATGCGATCGCGCGCTTTCTCCATCGCCTTGATCGTCACGCGGTCGCCCTTCTCCGACTTGATCTGGATGATTGCGTCGGTCAGGTCGTCAATCTGCTCGTTGAGAATCCGCTCAAGCTCCTGCGGCGGCATGCCGATTTTTTTGAAGCTCGAATGCCCGACGATCACCGCGTCCCAAGCTCCCGTCGCAATCCGGGCGAAAAGCCGCTCGCGATTTTCCTTCTGGAAATCGCTCTTCTCCGCGATCAGCACGTTCGCGTCGGGGTACAGCTTGTAGATGTCGTCTTTCCACTGGAGCAGCAGATGGTTTGGCACGACGAACATTGCTTTCTTCGTCAAGCCCATGCGCTTGCTTTCCATTGCCGTTGCGATGCACGCGAACGTCTTGCCGGCACCGACTACGTGATCGTACAGCTCGGTGCCATCTTGGATGCCGCGCCAGATTGCATTTTTCTGGCTAGGCCGCAGCTCCACCGCGTTTGAGGCACCCGGCAACGTCAGGTGCGAACCGTCGTAACGCGGCACGACGTTCGTATTGAAACGCTCGTTGTAGAGCGTGGCCAGCATGTCACGACGCGATTTATCTTCCCACACCCAATCGAGAAACGCCTGGCGAATCTCGTCGGCCTTCTGGCTCGCAGCGGCCGTCTTCGCCTCGTTCGTCTTGCGGATCGGGTTGCGGTATTCGTCGTAGCCGACGACGTCCTCGACTACGATCGCCTTGTTCGTCAGGATCGCCTCAACAATCTTGTTCGCGGGCATGTCTTCGGTGCCCCACGTGACGCGCATCGTGGTCTGGTCGCCCATGCCGACCTTCGCCACCCATTTCCCGAGCGTAGGCTGATATGACACGCTGCGATGAACACCGCCGAAAATGTGCGTCACGAAGTCGTCAACCACCCGATCCGGCACCCACGTCGATCCAAGCTGAATCGAAATATCGACCGGCTCGATGTCCTGCGGCTGCACGAGTCGTAACGCCTCGACGTTGGCGGCGTAACGTGGATCGTCAAGCGCCGCAGCCTGCGCGACCTTCAGCTTTTCCTTTACGTTGCCCGCCAGGTAGCGATCGGCGGTTTCCCACCGCTGCCCTTCCGGGTTCTGAAAAATGAGCCCCTGAAGGTCTCGGACAATCGCGTCTTCGTCACGGCCGCTCAGGCGCACCATCAAATCGAGGTCGACGCCGCCTGTATCGTTCATCGACACCACGAGCGCGTCTTTCGCGCTGCTGACACTGGTAATCTCCCGGCGCGGGTTCATCACTCGCCGCGTGAAGATCGCGGCCTTCTGCGCGCTCGGCTCGCGCGCCTCGACTCCATGCTTGCGCGCGAGATCCTTTGAGATGCCCTTGTCGTAATCGCGTTCGAGTGATTGAAGCAGCGGGAAATCGGGGTCCTCGCCCATCGCCTGCTTATTCACGAGCGCGCTGATATAGCCGTTGCGCTTTACGAAGCCGTCGTACACACGATTTAGCCGGTCACGCATCGCTTCGAGCGTCGCCTCATCCATGTCGTCGTTGCGCTCCGCGCGCATCAACTCGCGCAGCGCGTCGCGAACCTCGACCAGCCCCTTAATTCGCTCCAGCGCCTTCTCGTTTTTGCCCTCGACCAGGCGGGCCTGCCGATTGTCCAAAAGATCATCGAGACGCTGGGCGACGCGGCCCGCTTCCGTCACGAAGTACGCGCCGATCTTCACGGTCTCGGGCACGTCGATCTGCTCGGCCGCAACAGCGTCGATCTCTCGCTCGGCGTCGCGACCGATGTAGATGCCTTCAGGCAATTGCTGAATCGCTGCGGCGAGGTCCGCCGCGAGGTCTTGCCCCTCGGGTGCGATCAGGGCCGGCGTGCCCTCGGCGTACTGGGTGCCGGCGCGCTGCATCGAACCCAGCATCATGTGCGGCCTGTCGATGAAATACGTGTTCAGCGGCATGTCCCGCCCGCCGAGCGGGTCGGGAATCTCGCCGACGTCGATCCAGCTTCGATCGGGTGTCTCGCCGGCACGCGCCTTCTGCAGGAAAACGATGTCGGTCGTGACTTCCGTCAGTGCATTCTTCTTGAAGGCCGTATTTGGCAGACGGATTGCGCCGACCAGGTGCGCTCGGTCTGCAATGTGTGAGCGCGCGGCGCTGTCTCGCGCGTCCATGAAGTAGTTCGAAACGACGACGGCGACGAGCCCGCCGTGGCGAACCTTGTCCAGCGACTTCGAGATGAAATAGTTGTGGATCGAGAACGACGAGATATCGCGATGGTGTGCGTCGTAGACCGACTGGCTTCCGAACGGCGGGTTGCCGATCGCTAGATCGAAATACCCGCCCGGAATGGTGACTTCCTGAAAACCCTTGTTGATGATCGAAGCTGACGGGTACAGGTGCTTGGCAATGCGCGCCGTGACAGGATCAAGCTCGACGGCCGTGACGCGCGAGCGTTCGCGCAGCGCTTCGGGCATTAACCCCACAAAATTGCCACTGCCTACTGCTGGCTCGAGCGTGCGGCCACCGGTGTACCCGAAGCGCTCGAGCGCCTGGTACATCGCTTCGATCACCGGCTGGGCCGTGTAGTGTGCGTCCTGCGTCGATCGGCGCGCGGCCTCGTACTCCTCCTTGGGCAGGAGTTCGGCCAGTTCCTGATACTCCGAGCGCCATTCCGTGTTCCGATGATCGAACGCCTGCGGAATGCCGCCCCAGCCGACGTACCGCACGAGCACCGCCTGATCCTCGCGTGTCGCCGGCCGCCTATCCGTTTCCAGATTCTTGAGCAAACGAAGCGCTGCAACGTTGTCGCGGTACTTCGTTTTAGCCCCGCCCTCGCCGAGCCGGTCGGCGAGCGTGATCGTGTAATCGCTGGCCGGCGTTACAGCAGCTCGGTCTGCACTCCGTTCGACGTCAGGATTTCGTGCTCCGTCACCCCTTGCTGCAACTGCTCCGACGCTTCCAGCAAGATCGTGTGTTCGATCGCCTGCTGATCCAGCAACCGCCCCAGCAGCACTACCTCTCCCTCCGTCTCCAGCGCCTTGAGCTTCGCCGGCGAGTTGAGCGCCCAGCGGTCGAGAATCTTCCACGCGCGCAGGTGGAACGGCTCCGAGCGAACTGAAGAGATCGTCTCCGGGGAGAGGACCCGTTTTGCCACGTCCAGCGGCTTCATTTCTCCGGTCAACATCTTTTGCTCCTGTCTGTTCATCCACTGGGTCCGCAGCGGCATCTTCGTTGATTCGATCGATCGCCGCAACGGTCTCATTGAAACTGAAATCGAACGCAAGTTGGGCCTGTTGGCTGTTTCTCTTCATCGCGAGCCTTTCAACGTAACGTGAAATTTGCTAGCCTCTCGCTGCCTAACGGCAGGAGGCTTCGGCGTGGCTCACTGGCCCAATCCAGTGTGCTCGTGATCCAGGCGTGCTCCAACACGTCTGGATCGCTTCCTTATCGAGCCGCGTGCAGGCCAAACTGGCGGTGCGACGCGCTTCACACTGAATGGTATAAATAAATCATACCGCAATCATCCGACTATCGTCGTCATTCCCTTCTGACGTCAGAAGTCCTCCCCGACAAAAAGCGAGTCGGTTATCGGCCTCAAATTCTCCACCTTTACCGCAAACTGCACAGCCTGGCCCTTCTTTCCAACACCCTCAACGACCATCCGGTTTCCGGGGGCCGGCGCGATAACGCGCACAACGTACCCTGTACGCAGAGTCGTGCTATACCGTCCGTTATATCGCGCAAGCGCATTGGGTTTCGACAGCCACGATATCTCGGCATCAGACTGCTTCTGCTCGCGTTCCTTGAGGGTCATCGCCGACTCCCGTTTTGGTTTCGCACTTCGCGGTCGATCCCGCGTGGCCCGCGAAGGCATTCAAGCAGTGTTGTCATCATGATGATGCTCTCCGCTCAACGCTTGACAATGAGATTGTTCATTGAGAACTCTCTTTTCCTATGCAACTTTTCGCCGAATCGGGGTTTTTAGCTCTGTCGAACTCCGCGGGTCCGCAGTCAGCCCGCGCTCCGCTAGATACAACGCGAGTTCTAGCCTCCTCACTTTCTCGGCCAGATCGACGTTCTCGCGTGCAAGGCGGTCGGCTCGCCGTCTCTCGTCCTGCAACATCCTTTCGTATCGCTCATCAGATCGCGACAACGAACGCCTACGCGCAATTGAGAACAGAACGCCCCGCTCTGCGTCCTGATCGGCCTCATGTTGAAAACCAGACCAGTCCCCGAACGATGATCGAAGCGACGGCCATCCGTTTCCCGTCGGCCGCAAAACCTCGCGGACTGTGCGGCCGTCCGCGTACAACAGTCCCCACCGTTCCGGCAGATCTGACAGCTGGATCACGTCGGGCGGGCACAGGTAGAAGCGATACGTGCCGAGCCCTCCCGCTATGCGATGGGGTTTGCGCGCATCAGCCAGAAAATCAGCCCGCGACGCCTTCGCCTCAATCACCGCAGAGCACTGCGATCGGAACCCAATCACATCGGCTTGTTCCCTCGTCCCGCCAGTGACCAGTTCAGTCGCGACAACAGCGAACCCTTGGCGTTTGAGCCATCGTTCGCCCAGCGTCACAAGCAGCTTGTGAAGGTCCCCTGACATAGAGCGCTTTCCTATCCACGTTGCCTATTACGGTAGCTATGAACAAGCTGTTTGTAGTCGATGTATCGCCGCCATAGTTGAACACCATCAAACCCCCTGACTATCCATTTTTCAGTCTATTGAAAGAAGTGCTTCGCCGCTAAAAAAGTCAGGCCAAAGAGGTTGACAATGCTAACGACGCAGAGCGCGATGGCAACGTACCTTAGCACTTCAAGGGCACCACCAATTAACGTGTTCTGGACTTCTTCAAGTTTGCCATCGTGATCCCGGTGCGCAAGAATCCACGGCAGCATCATCGTCGCCACACAAACCAAAGCGGTAGCTGCGTACCCTATGTTGACTGCGTGCGAACCCAACCACGGGCTGTACGACTCGAGAAACTTAGCGAATTCCGGCTTGGTCGCGACGGACTGCGTCAGGTACATGGCGAGACCACCGGCCGCGATCATCAGCGCAAAAATCAATGGTGGCATGGGACATTGTTTTCCGTAGGCAATTTCGTGCGTTTAGCGTCAGCAATGCCGCGCTCGAGGTCTGCAATGTTCTGGACCACATCGATGTACGAAACGTAAGGCGTTGCGCCGTGCACTTCTACAGTGGCCGACGTATCGCCCATCGCGTTGCGAATTGCCGCGATGGTCTGTGTGAACGCCTCGCCCTGAAATGGCGCTTTCTGTTCGGCCGACGCGCCGGCAAGGTTGATCGTGAGATGCACGCTTGTTTCCCGTTTCCCGTTGCGTTAGCTCGAAATGATGCCGAGGATTTTCACGTCTGCTAGACGCACTCGCAGACGCCGTGCGACTGCGCGTTGAGCCCGCGTAATCAGATCGTATCCATTTGATGGGTCAACTATGCGAGCGACAAATTCGACGTTGCCGGCGACGAGTTCGCCGTGCTTCACAGCCTCGTAGGTAGCAGACACCGCAATCCGTTTGTGAACGAACAATAGAGTTTGACACAGCGCGCACAATAAAATCAGATGCTTAGCGATCTACTGGGTTAGGCACCGATGAAATAGAGCTTGACACTAACGCAATCCAACACAATTCGCAGAAGCATTTTGCGACAAAAGAGTTTGACACAAGTTGTAATGCCCCAAGGGTACACCGGCGCCGACTGCCGAAGCTTCTAGCCTCTGATCAGAGCGGGAACGGCACCTCGTAATCTTCGTCTTGCCCGTGGCATATCGCCTGCTCGCCGTTCTGCACGCGCTCAGTTCGCGCACCTAATGCTTGTGCCGGTGATGCACATCCGGGAAGTGTGCATGCGAATGGGTGATGGGCAGGTGCACATGCGGATGGGTATGGGGTTCATCGCTATCGAATGGGAAATCGTGCTCGTGCTGGTGATGTTCGTCGTGGCGATGGCGATGCGTGTGTTCGAGAGGCTCGTGCGTATGCTCATGCTCATGTCGTTCACGCACGTGCAGCCAAATGCCCAGCGCCATCATGGCGGTGGCGATCCAGAAAGACACGGACGGCCACTCGGGCCAGATAAGCAACGATAGCGCCACGCCGAAAAGCGGCGCAACCGAGAAGTAGGCGCCGGCCCGGGCTGACCGAGGTGCCGGAGCGCGATCACAAAGAACACCAGACTCACGCCGTAGCCGGCAAGCCCGGTCAGCATCGCAGCAGCGACCGTGATCGCGCCCGGTAACGGGTGCCCTCAAGAAACGGACTTTTGCGTACGTTAATGGCGAATGGCACTTACGCGGCGCCGACGTCACGTGGTTCTTCGCCTCGCTGCAATGAGGCAATCAGCGGACACGACACGTTGCCCTTGCGCGAATGGCACGCGCACACGAGCTGGGTGAGCACGGCTTCCATGCGTTCGAGATCGGCGAGTTTGTCCTGAATGTCGCGGAGCTTGTGCTCCGCGAGGCTGCTCGCCTCGTCGCAATGCGTCCCATCCTCCAGTTTCAACAGGTCCGCTATTTCGTCGAGGCTGAAGCCCAGCCGCTGGGCCGACTTGACGAACCGAACCCTCGTCACATCGCCTTCGCCATAGCGGCGAATGCTGCCATACGGCTTATCCGGTTCCAGCAGCAATCCCTTGCGCTGATAGAACCGGATCGTCTCCACATTGACGCCGGCGGCCTTCGCGAAGGCGCCGATGGTCAGGCTTTCGCTACCGTTATCCATACCGCTTGACTCCGTACATAGGTACGGAAGTAAGGTTACGCTACTCAGTGGATATTCGGAAGGGCAGCGTATGGCGGAACAGCAGAATGGGCGCGGCGCACTTGCCGCCGGCGGACTGGCCGCTATCCTCGCGTCGACCTGCTGCCTCGGGCCACTGGTGCTCGTCGCGCTGGGTGTGAGCGGCGCCTGGATCGGCAATCTGACTTTGCTCGAACCCTGGCGGCCGGCTTTCATCGGCGTGGCACTGGTGGCGTTGTTCTTCGCCGGCCGACGCATCTTTCGGCCCGTTGCGGTGTGCAGGCCCGGCGAGGTGTGCGCGATTCCACAGGTGCGCGCCGCGTACAAGCTCATCTTCTGGATCGTTGTCGCGTTGGTACTGATCGCGGTTGGTTTCCCCTACGTACTGCCCCTGTTCTATTGAACCTGGAGTTCATCATGAAAAAGCTGCTTGCAGCACTCGCGCTCGCCGTTGTTGCCGTCCCGGTCTGGGCCGCGACGCAGACGGTTACGCTGTCTGTGCCCGGCATGACGTGTGCCGCCTGCCCCATTACGGTCAAACACGCGCTGTCCCAAGTTACGGGCGTCGAAAAAACGGATGTCCGTTTCGAGCAGCGCGAAGCCGTCGTGACGTTCGACGATGGCAAGACGAGCGTCCAGGCACTGACCAAGGCTACGGCGGACGCGGGCTATCCGTCGTCGGTCAAGCCCTGAAACTACAGAGGTACTGCAATGTCATTCGTCACGCGCGCGGCCGATAAGGCCGGTTTGCTTGGCAGCATCGTGTCGGCGATGGGCTGTGCGAGCTGCTTCCCGCGATCGCCAGTCTGGGCGCCACCATTGGTCTGGGCTTCCTGAGCCAGTACGAAGGGTTGTTCATCCGCATCCTGCTACCGGCCTTCGCCGGCGTCGCGCTGTTCGCCAATGCGGTCGGCTGGCTCAAGCATCGGCAGTGGCGCCGTACCGTGCCCGGCCTGATCGGGCCGCTGCTGGTGCTGGCAGCCGTGTTTGTGATGCGCGCCTATGGCGAGCGCAGCGGCTGGCTGCTCTATCCCGGTCTCGCCATTATGGTGGCGACATCGCTCTGGGACCTGTTCTCCCCGGCCCAACGCGTCTGTGCCACCGATACGTGTGATTCGTGCACGGGCAGCGTGCGCAAGGGTTGAGTAGTGGCGCATCTAACTAAATCCATGAAAGAACGGAGCAAGGCGATGATGACCTTGAAGATTGACGGGATGACCTGCGCTTCCTGCGCCGAGCATGTCAGGCAGGCGCTGGAAAAGGTGCCCGGCGTGCGCTCGGCAGCGGTCTCCTATTCCAAAGCCCTAGCCGATCTGACGGTCGATGAAGGGGTTAGTCACGACACGCTGACTGCCGCGGTGACGACAGCCGGCTATCACGCCAGGGTGGCTGACGTGCCACCCCACTCAGCAGGCCTGCCCGGCAAGACGCCCGGCTCGGCGGAAACTGGTGGGAAGCGTAGCGGCGGTGATAGCGCGCTGCGGGTCGCCGTGATCGGCAGTGGTGGCGCTGCCATGGCGGCTGCGCTAAAGGCTGCCGAAAACGGCGCGCAGGTGACGCTGATCGAGCGCGGCACCATCGGCGGCACCTGCGTGAACGTCGGCTGCGTGCCCTCCAAAATCATGATCCGTGCCGCCCATATCGCGTATCTGCGGCAGACGAGTCCCTTCGACGCGGGCATTACCGCGACGGCACCGGCCATTGACCGGCCGCGCATGCTCGCCCAGCAGCAGGCGCGCGTGGACGAGCTGCGCCACGCCAAATATGAAAACATTCTCGACACGAGCCCGAACATCAACGTCCTGCACGGCGAGGCGCGGTTCACGGGAAGCCATTCGCTCACGATCACGCTGACCGCCGGCGGCGAACGTACGGTGTCGTTCGATCGCTGCCTGATTGCCACAGGTGCAACTGCCGCAGTGCCGCCGATTCCGGGCCTGAAGGACACGCCGTACTGGACCTCGACCGAAGCGCTGGTGAACGACGCGATTCCCGAGCGACTGGCTGTGATCGGCTCGTCGGTAGTCGCACTGGAACTGGCCCAGGCATTTGCACGGCTGGGCAGCCATGTTACGGTCCTGGCCCGTCACACGCTGCTCTACCAGGAGGACCCGGCGATCGGCGAAGCCGTGACGGCCGCCTTTCGCGCCGAGGGCATCGAGGTGCTGGAACAGACCCAGGCAACCCACGTGTCGCACGCCGATGGCAAGTTCGTCGTCACCACGAACCACGGCGAGCTGCGGGCCGACCAGTTGCTGGTGGCAACAGGTCGTGCTCCCAACACCGGTAGTCTGAATGTGGCGGGCGCCGGCGTGCAGCTCGACGAGCGCGGCGCCATCGTGATCGACGGCGGCATGCGCACGAGCGCACCGGATATCTATGCGGCGGGCGACTGCACCAACCAGCCGCAGTTCGTCTATGTCGCGGCGGCTGCCGGTACACGCGCGGCGATCAACATGACCGGAGGTGATGTACGTCTCAATCTCGATACGATGCCGACGGTCGTCTTCACTGAGCCACAGGTTGCGACGGTTGGCTACAGCGAGGCGCAGGCGCACCGGGCGGGCATCGAGACCGACAATCGCACCCTAACGCTCGACAATGTCCCACGTGCGCTGGTGAACTTCGACACGCACGGCTTCATCAAGCTGGTGGCGGAAGCCGGCACCGGCCGGCTCATCGGCGTGCAGGCGGTGGCGCCCGAGGCGGGCGAACTCATCCAGACGGCCGCGATCGCGATCCGCGCAAGGATGACCGTGCAGGACCTCGCCGACCAGCTGTTCCCGTACCTGACAATGGTCGAGGGGCTCAAGCTCGCTGCGCAGACCTTCTCGAAGGATGTGAAGCAGCTCTCATGCTGCGCGGGATAACCTGTGGGGGGACGACGATGAACCTTGCGCGCCATACGGCCGAACTGGTCGAGCGCCTGGCGATGGCCAACCAGTTGGAAGGCTTTGCAGATCTCTTTGTCGTGCTGCTGCGTGAACTCAGCAAGGGGGCGCCGGTTTCTCCGGCCGCATTGGCCCTGGCCTTGGACTGGCCCATCGAGCGGGTGAGCGTGGCACTCGAACAGGCGGTAAGCACGGAGTGGGACGACTATGGCAACGTCGTCGGCTACGGCTTGACGTTGCGTGAGACCCCGCACACTTTCGAGGTCGACGGCCGGCGCCTGTACACGTGGTGTGCCTTCGATACGCTGTTCTTCCCGGCGCTGATCGACCGGACGGCCCACGTGGTCTCGCGATGTGCCGCCACCGGCACACCGGTCTCGCTCACGGTCACGCCCACCGCGATAGAGGACATCGAGCCGACGGGCGCGGCCGTGTCGCTGATCCTCCCGCAGAACACGCCTGACATCCGCGCTGCGTTCTGCTGTCATGTGCATTTCTTTGCCTCTGCCGCCGCGGGTCAGCAGTGGGCCGCGACACGCCCCGGCATCGAGGTTGTGAGCGTCCGGGACGCCTTCGCCGTGGGCCGCGAGTGTGCCGAGCGGCTGTTGGGGGCCACCTGCCTGCGAAACGCGGGGAGCACAAACCGTGCGTGATCCAACTGCACCCGGATTAACTCGTAGCGCCCGCTGGCGCGCCTGGCTCTGGGGTGCGCTCGCGGCGCTCACGTGCCCATGCCATTTGCCGATCGTGCTGCTGGCACTGTCCGGCACGGCGGCCGGAGCACTCGTCAGCCAGCATCAGGGCATCGCCGTGGTCGTGCTGCTGGCGTTTTTTGCCTTGTCGCTCACATGGGCGCTGCGCGCGTTCCGGGCGCCCCGGTGATCTGCGCATCGGTGCGCTCAGTCACGCGTCGGGTGTCAGGCTGAGGCATGCTTCAACCTGACGTCAGGCCTGCGACCAAAGCGCGTCACGTTAGGGTTGACTTCCTCATTGGTGGACACACGTTTCTCCGTGTCGAAGACCCTAACCTGACGATCTCGCCGCTAAACGTACGAAAAAGTCCGAATCTTGACGGCACCCCTATGCGGGCGCCGCTTTTTGCGCCGTGACCATCGCGCTGGTTTGGCTCCAGCGGCGGCCTCAGAGAACATAAGGCACGTCAAGCCTGCTGCCGCGGCAGCAACGGCCTGAATTCGCGCAAGCCAGTCCTGGCGCTGCGGAAGCCGCCGGGAGTCGCCGGTCAGGTTGATATGCTCCGGGTCTGACGCCATCTGCTATAGCAACGGGGCGTCGCCGGTAGTGTTAGTGTGGCCGTACAAGGCGGCTGCGGCGCCCTTCAGGCAAGTGTGTTTCACGGCGCTACACCGCACTTCGTCATTCCGGAGTTCCAGAGCCCGTGGCGCCCCGGCCATCGCCGTGCGCCGGCCCTCGTACAAGTTTTGCCTGCTGTCGCGCGCGATCGTTGATGACCTGATGCCGCCGATGGTCCGTCATTGTCTTCCAGTTGCGGATTTCATCGCGTGTGCGCAGGCAGCCGGTGCAGAACCCTGTCCGACCATCCATGACGCACACGTCGATGCACGGTGACCTGACGGCCATCGCTCAGGCTGCGACACGCGTCGGGTTGACTTCCACCGTCACGTGCGACAAGCCCCGGAAGCGTTTGAGTGCTGCGTGATAGAAGCCAGGGCTGCGTTGCGGCTCGGTAGTCGCAACCGACACCACCGCGCCCATGTGACCGGGTCCCAGGCGCCATACGTGCAGGTCGATTACCCGGTCGCCATGGCCCTCGATCGTGCGACGGACATTGTCAGACAGTTTGCGGTCCAGATTCATGTCGAGCAAAATCCCGCCCGTGTCGCGCATCAAACCCCACGACCAGTTCGCGATCACCAGTGCGCCAATCACGCCGGCAAGCGGGTCCATCCACATCCAGCCGAACGTACGCGCCAGCACCAGCCCAATGATGGCCAGCACGGAGACGGCTGCATCCGCGATCACGTGGACGTACGCCGAACGGATATTGTGATCCCGGTTCGCAGCGGTGACTGCGTCGTCATGGTCGTGCTCATGCTCCTCGAAGGCGAGTTCGTGCAAGCCGTCGCTCAACCGGACGACGGCCTTGAACTCGTGCGGCTCCGGAATCTGGTCGGTTGACTCCAGGTAGCCGCCCCGGTCAACGAACGTGAACGCTTGACGTGCGCCGTCCGGGCGTACCGTCGTGACCGAAACCCCGTCTGCGGCCAGGCGCGAATCCTCCGTCGCCGGCGTTATGCGGAAGACGGGCGGCACGCCGTCCTCGAAAACCGAAACCTCGAACACGCCAGACGGAGTGAATATGCGCCGGACCTCATCGTCATGAGCATGGTCGCCGTGATCTTCGTCGCCATGGCCGTGACCGTGACCGTGCCCATGTCCATGCGCATGCCCGTGGCCATGACCGTGATGGTCACCGCTCAGCAGCCAGACGCTCGCCAGGTTGACCAGCAGTCCGACCACCGCGATGGGAATCGCTTCCCCGAAATGGATTGGCACCGGCGAAAAGAAACGGGATACCGCCTCATAGGCGATCAGCAGCGCAATCATCGCCAGCACGATGGCGCTGGTGAACCCCGCCAGATCGCCAAGCTTGCCGGTTCCAAACACGAAGCGCGGATCCGACGCGTGCCGGCGCGCGTAAGTGTAAGCAAGCGCCGCGATCAGCATGGCACCCGCGTGCGTTGACATGTGCAGACCGTCGGCGACCAGCGCCAGTGAGCCGAACAGACTGCCGCCAAGAATCTCGGCCACCATCATCGCACTGCAAAGCGCAATGACTGCCCAGGTCCGCCGCTCGTTCTGCGCGTGTGCCGCGCCGAGATAGATGTGATCGTGTCCGGCGCCAA
The DNA here is from genome assembly GCF_052683555.1 of Burkholderia sp. BC1. Classification (NCBI taxonomy): domain Bacteria; kingdom Pseudomonadati; phylum Pseudomonadota; class Betaproteobacteria; order Burkholderiales; family Burkholderiaceae; genus Burkholderia; species Burkholderia sp. BC1. The sequence goes on along the minus strand of NZ_JBQYLP010000067.1, from coordinate 14,758 downwards.
AGGCTGCGCTCTGGAAATCGCTCATGTTGCCCTCTTACCTGAAATAGCTGTGGATCACTTCGATCAGCTCCTCTGTGCCGCTGACATGCCCGTGCGACGGATCGGCATCGACCAGATGAGTTCGGACATGGTCCTCCAGCACCACTGCCAGAAGACCATTCATCGCGCCACGGCAGCTCGTAATCTGCTGCAGCACCTCGGAGCAACCGCGCTCTTCCTCGAGCGAGCGCTCCACCGCTTCGAGCTGCCCCTTGATGCGGCGCACCCGGTTGAGCAGCTTCTGTTTCTCGCGAATTGTGTGGCTCATGAAAGGCATCTCCGTGAAGACTGGACAGGACTGTAGCACATTTACAAAGATATAGGGGGTATAGGTATATTATTTGGCCGGAAATTCTCCGGCATCATGCCCGTTCGTTGATCGAGTTGGACCCGTGGCGATGACCGCGTCACCCACAAAACCGCCTGAATTGGCGATTCATGGGGCCAGGATCGGCACGCAACACGAATTTTTTGCCCCCAGCTTAGATCCGGTTGACTCAGGATACCCCCACCCCCTACAATCCAACAATCTTCACGGACGGGGCAATTGCCTTGGACACCTGCAGTAGTCGACCTTTGATCCGTTTCGCTGCCTGACTGGCAGGACGTCCCCGCGCTCACCTATCAGCCGCCGTCCTGCCGTCAGGCAGACGGTGCGCGCCGCAGTAACGCAGCCCCGTGCACCCCAGAAAGCGCCATCGACCCGCGTGCTTGCGCGAAGTCAATGGCATCGTGACGCGAGTCCCACTCGCGTGCGCATCTGCTCCCTGTGAGCAGCGCGTGAACCTGTACGGGCGCATCTGGCGCCAGAAAGGAGCCGAAATGCCGGACTGTGACAGTTACCCCATATGCCGCTCATCCCTGCTTTTCATCAGGGCAAACGGGTAGCACGCACCTCACGGCGCCCATGATGCGCCGGTCTCCGTGTCTGCCCGCGCCCCACGTTTCGCGTCCTGCCAGACGCACGGAGAACATCATGAACTTTGGCCTTCTCGTGTCGCAAAACCCGCACATCGACGACTCGCGTGCCTGCTACGACACCATGCTGTCGCTGCAGCCCCGCACACCGAACCGCTTCGCTGCATTCTGGCGCTGCGTCAGCCGACTCATCTCGTAACAGGCCGTAAGCCATTTCGGCATGCGCGACGGACGCGTTTTTCCAGCGACCGGTCCGCTCGCGCATGCTTGACCGCCACAGAGTTGTTCCAGCGCAATCCGGGAACCATAAAAATGTCTACGCCAACTGATCTCTCACCACCCACGCTCGGGCGGGAACGCACCGCAGTCCTCGATTCGGCCCATCTGGGCGACATCAAGGGAGCGCTCGGCACCATTGCCCACCACGACACCGCCCCGCGCACGACATGGTGGGCGCGCTTTCGAACGTTGCTGGCTATTCTGGGCCCGGGCCTGATCGTCATGGTCGGCGACAACGACGCGGGCGCCTTCAGCACCTATACACAGGCTGGCCAGAACTACGGCACGACGCTGCTGTGGACGCTTCTGCTGCTCGTGCCCGTCCTCTTCGTCAACCAGGAAATGGTCCTGCGGCTCGGTGCGGTCACCGGCGTCGGGCATGCGCGGTTGATCTTCGAGCGCTTTGGCAAGTTCTGGGGGGCGTTCAGCGTGATCGATCTCTTCCTGCTCAACGCGCTCACGATCGTCACCGAATTCATTGGCATCACGTTTGTGCTCGACTTCTTCGGCCTCTCCCGTATCGCGGGCGTCTGCATCGCCGCAGCGCTGACGATGGCCGCTGTCAGTACGGGGAATTTCCGGCGCTTCGAGCGCTTCGCCGTCGTGCTGTGTGCGCTGAGCCTGCTCCTTGTTCCCGTGCTGGTGTCGATACATCCGCCGGTTGGCCAGATGACGCGCGACTTCTTCATCCCGAACTGGCCTGCGCACTCGAAGCTTTCGGATGTGATGCTGCTCGTCATTGGTATCGTTGGTACGACGATCGCACCCTGGCAGCTGTTCTTCCAGCAGAGCTATGTGATCGACAAGCGCATTACGCCGCGCTTCATGAAGTACGAGAAAGCCGACCTGTGGATCGGCATCGCACTGGTGCTGATCGGCGCAGTGGCCATGATGGCGTTCAGTGCCGCGCTGTTCTCGGGAAAGCCCGAATTTGGCAATTTTACGGATGCGGGCGGCGTCATCACCGGCCTTGAAAAATACGCCGGCCGTACCTCGGCCGTGCTGTTTGCGATTGCGCTCTTCGATGCGGCGATCATCGGCGCAGCGGCAGTCTCGCTGTCGACCGCCTATGCGATTGGCGACGTGTTCAAGATCCGTCACTCGCTGCATCGGGGCGTGACGGACGCGAAAGGCTTTTACCTTGTGTACTTCGGCATTGTCGCGCTGGCTGCCGTAATCGTACTGATTCCCGGTAGCCCCCTCGGACTGCTGACCGAAGCGGTCCAGACGCTCGCCGGCGTGTTGCTGCCGAGTGCTACGGTGTTCCTGCTGCTCCTGTGCAACGACAAGGCCGTGCTCGGACCATGGGTCAACTCCAGAAAGCTCAACCTGTTCACAGGGGCGGTGATCTGGGTGCTGGTGATGCTGTCGATCATCCTGACCGCGTCGGTGATGTACCCGGATATCAGCGGTGAGACGATTCTCGTAGTACTCGCGGGCGGAACCGTGCTGGCCATCGCTGGCTATGCCGTGACGGCTGCGCTGCGCAGAGGTAGCAGGGACCCCGTGGGCTCAACCCAGGCATGGCCAGAGGGCGCACGCGACACGTGGCGCATGCCGCCGCTGAACGATCTGCCGGCGCCGAACCTGACGCTGGCCAAGCGTGTCTGGATGGGAGTCCTGCGCGGCTACCTGCTGCTGGCCGTGGGGCTCGTCGTGCTCAAGGTCGTGCAGATGACCCTGTTGAAATAGCGCGCTGCATCAGTCGTTTCACGCGTGCAGCTGCACGCAGCTCAGTTCAGGGCGCGTTTGTTGTGACCCGCACCTCAATCCCGCCGGAGCATACAGCGGGACGCCCGGTGGACGCCAGATGCCGGCCGGATGGCCGTTGAGCGGGGCGCGACAGGAAATGGTAACCGCAGTGGCCGATCTTGCTGAGGAGGAATTGTCGTGAAGTACCTGAAAAACCGGGATGCAGCGTGGATCGCGATGCTTCTGGCCGGGTTTGTGGTCCTGGCTTTCATGTTCGCAGCCAGAAACACCGGCGATATCACATTGGGAGACACCTCGAGCGCGGGTGCGAGAGCGCCTGCACCGCATCAGGTTACGACCCACTGCCTGATTTACGGGAAGTACTGCCTCGGCGAGTCGTTACGTGCAAGCCAGGGCTGAGCAGTGGCGAGCCGGGTATGCCCCGGCCTCGCACCTGAACGCAGGGTGCGCGACGCGCCTACGCCTAATTTCCCGGTGCGGGTAATCGTTAATATCTGAAGCTTCGGGTATTAACGAATCACGGCCAACCCTCTAGTTCGGCCCGGCTGATGCCGTGATGAGGATCGGCCGGGATTCGTAAATTTTCGCCAGAAGCGGTTTAACGCATTGGTGAGTAAAAGAAATTCGTTGTCGTCGAAGGAGCGTGGTATCTCGCAATACTGAATTCTGGAGACTGTGCCCCCTTCGGCAAAGACATGCCCGCTCGCTCCAGGGGTTTGAGGAACCTGGCCCCCCAATGAGTTCAGGCATGGCTAACAGTACCAACGGCAACTTGGCGTCCGCGCCCACAGAAATAGCGATCGCGAGAGACGGAGCATCTGATCGCCGAAGTCGATGGCGTCCAAGAAAAGTGAGTTGAGTGATAGGGCAGCGCTGGCCCACCCGCAAAAACCGCTCGCAAGTTCGTCATAGGACTGCTTCAACCAAGGGATGTCGCGGACCTGTTTGCTGCATGTACGGCTCCGTTAAGGTCGCAGCCATCGTCGGCCAATCGGCATAGCCAATACCTTCCTGTACAAGGCAATCGAAGCCCCGGTTACCACCCTGCCCCCGACTCGCCAGAACGGGCTGCCAAGCATGTAGGCGATCCAGGCGACAATTGCCGCCCCGATCATGTCAAACGGAAAGTGCACGCCAACAAACAAGCGGGCCCACGCAACGGCGATATCGACGATCAGTGCAAGCAGTCCAAGTCGTCTTTTTCCTGCGTAGAAGAGTGTGAAAGAGATCGCAGAAAGCAATGTGGCGTGATCGCTCGGAAATGACGAGTCAGGAGCATGCGCGAGGAATGCATGCCCTATTCCGATTGCGAATGGCCGGGGGTGGTACCACACCATTCCGATCAACTGGTTAATGCCGAGTGCCAGGAAGCCAACAAAACATGCACGCAGGGCCATTTCCCGCCTCTCGTCGCCGCCCGCCAACCACAGGCAGACAAGTATGACAGGAGCCGCCCAGATAGCATAGTTGGCGATGATCACTCCCATTCCGATGAGCCAATGCGGCGTCGCTGGCGTGGCGTTGAGCACGAGAAAAATGGTTTGATTGAGCGCTTCGAGCGTTTCCATAAGAGGCTTTTGTCGTGAAGATCAGGATCGGTCAGCGGTTGCGCTTCTCCAGGCGTGGCGCGAAACGGCACATCACCAGTGGGACGACAGCCAGACCGGCTCCGGCAAAGAACGTCGCCGACGCGCCATGGCGATCCCACAGCCAACCGGCGATGACGCTCGCGACCAGCATGCAGACGCCGCTCGCGAGATTGAAAAGGCCGAACGAACTTCCGCGAAGTGTCTGCGGCGCTGTTTCTGCGACCATCGCCGCGAGAATGCCTTGTGTGAAACCCATGTGCAGGCCCCAGAGCGCAACGCCGAGGAGGACGGTGATGATCGACGCGCTCGTGCCCAGCACAAGATCTGCCGCGATCAGGAGCACGAGCCCCCAGGCGAGTAGAAACCGGCGATCGATGCGATCCGAAAGTGCTCCCGCGGGGTAGGCGGAGAGCGAATAGGCGAGACTCATGACCACCATCACGCCGGGAATCCACGCGATATTCAACCCGGTCTGCTGCGCGCGCAAGACAAGGAAGGCCTCGCTGAAGCGCGAAAGCGTGAAGGTGGCACCGATCGCGACCACGAACCAGTAGCGCTCCGGAAATTCACGCCATGCCCGCCAGTGCAGCGGGGACCGGAAGCGACGAGGCGCACCTTCACCGACCGGCTCCTCAATGCCAAACAGGATCAGGCCGACCGCGATGAACGCGGGTACGACCGCGAACCACAGGACAGTGCGAATGTGATCGGAAAACCCGAGCATCAATACGATTGCGGCAAGGGGTCCTGCAAATGCTCCGATCGTGTCCATCGACTGCCTCAGTCCAAAGCAGGCGCCACGAATCTCCGGGGGCGAGACGTCTGCGACGAGGGCGTCACGCGGCGCACCGCGAATCCCTTTGCCCGCGCGATCGACAAGTCGTGCGGCCGCGACAATCCCGGGTGTGCCGGCCAGCGGGAAAAGCGGCTTGGAAAGCGCGGCCAGCCCGTAGCCGAGCAACAACAGCGCCTTGCGTTTGCCAAGCCAATCACTTACGGGCCCCGAAAAGATCTTGACGATCATTGCGGTCGCTTCGGCTGCCCCTTCGAGCACACCCAGCGCGCTCACGCTCATGCCCATCGTGGTGACGAGAAAGATGGGCAGCAACGCATGAACCAGTTCGGACGAAAAGTCCATGAAGAGGCTGACAAACCCCAGCATCCGGACTGCACGGGGAATCGGAATGCGGTCGATGGTAGATGTATCAGGTAGCATCGTTCGTTGTCTGGAATCGGGAGAAAGCTGTTTTCTACCGGGCATCAGGCCGGTGCGGCGCCGCGGACTGTATCAGCTCCGCCCGACACGGGATCCCAGCCAGGCGCTCTACATTACCGCCTTCTGCCCGTTTCGGAGATATCGGTATTCGTGCCAGGTGAGGGCGATAACGACGATGTCCAAGGCCGTGACGAGCAACAACCAGACTGAGTGCGTGAATGTAAATCGATAGACCTGGTAGCCAATGAACAGGCCGAAAACAATCATGGAAATGGGAAAGTACCAAAGTCTCTCGCACAGCAAACCGATGATCAGCCACAGCTTGATCACGCCGTGTCCGAGCAGATAAATCGCCGCGAATTTCTGGGTGTCGACAGAAAGGTGCTGTACGGTATGAAGGAGAAAGTTGGCGACGAGATCATGGGGATCTTCCGCAAACTCATCCTGCGTGACCAAACGCACAAAAGTCAGAAAAAGCCGCTGCGGAACGAAGTATGTGACAACGCCGGCAGCGATTTCTGAAAGCGCGAAAATCGCCTTGAACCACAGGCTCAATTCAAACACCAGATGGAGCTTCTTCCCGTCAAGCAGCTTGTTCAGACCAATCACGGGGATCTCTCCAATGGTTCGCAATGCGGGTCGCGTTCGCTTCGTCTTTACCGTGACACCTCGTCACTGGCCATCGCCCGTTTCTCCTGATACCGCTGCTTGTCCGGGTTCGACCAGTTCCTCGCGCGCGAAACGCCCGTAACGCAGTGCCAAGGTGGGCAGTACGATCAGGTTCAGTGCGGTCGAGGTGAGCAGGCCGCCAAGAATGACAATCGCCATCGGCCCCTCGATTTCGTTACCCGGCGCGCCGCTCGTCACGGCGAGCGGCAGCAGGGCGAGCGCAGTCACCAGTGCAGTCATCAGGATCGGCACCAGCCGTTCCGACGCACCGCGCACCGCCGTATTTATGTCCCAGGCCAGCCGGTCGACGTGCACCAGATGCTCGTAGTGGCTGATCAGCATGATTGAATTGCGCAGCGAGATGCCGAGCAGCGTGACGAATCCCACCATGCTGCCCAGCGACAGGTTCGCGCCGGTCAGCACGACGCTCAGAACCCCGCCCACGAGCGCGAAGGGCAGGTTAATCATGACCAGCAGCACGCCGCGACGGCTCTTCATTGCGAGGAACAGCAGCAGCGCGATGCCCACCAGCGCAATCCCGCCGTATGCGAGCAGGTCGCGTTGCGACTGCGCGCGCGCTTCGCTCTCACCGCTGAAGACGGCATACGTGCCCGGCGGCATCCTGATCGCGTGATTCACACGCGCCTGTGCTTCCTTTACGAAGTCGCTGACGGGCCGGCTGCCGAGATTGACCGATACCGTCTGCACGCGCTGGCCACCGTCATGTGTGATCTGGTAGCGTCCCGCGACCTGACGGATCGTCGCGAGCGAGCCCAGCGGCACGGCAAGGCCGTCGCCATTGCGCACCATGAGCTTGCCAATGTCGCCGACGGTCTGACGCTGGGCCGGGTCGAGCACAACGGCGAGGTCATAGCTGCGGCTACCCTCGTAGATCTGGGATACGGTCACGCCCGCGTAGGCAGCCTGGAGAGCATCGAGCACCTCGACGGGCCGGAAGCCCCAGCGGCTCAGGGCGTCGGGATTCAGCCGCACGTCCAGTTCCGGAATCCCGGGCGGCGAATCCACCCGCACGCTGGCGACGCCGTGGATCGTGCCGATCAGCTGGGCGATCTGCTGCGCCGTGCGATCGATGACGTCGAGATTGTTGCCGAACACATTCACGACCACCGGGGCCGTGGTGCCCGAAATGGTTTCGTCGATCCGTTCCTCGAGAAACGTGTTGACCGAGGTGGAGAGACCCGGAAAGCGCGCCAGCGCCTGGCGAATCCGGTAGAGCGCCCAGCTCTGGCCCGATGCCCCCATCGGCTTGAGGTCGACTTCGAACTCGGAGAGCTGCACGCCGGTGGGGTCGACCACGCCATTCGCGCGGCCCGCACGCTGTGCCACGAGACGCACGCCCGGCACCTGCATCAGCGCGTTCGAGACCTGCGTGCCGATGCGCAGCGATTCGGCGAGCGAGGTGCCCGGTGCGAGCCCCATGTGAACCGTGTAGTGGCCTTCGCGCAGTTGCGGAATAAAACTCCCGCTCATGAATGGCAGTGACGCGAGCGCCGCGGCGCACATCACCGCGACGATCACCATGACCGCCTTCACATGCTGTTCGACTTTCGTCAGCAGCGCGATGTAACGCGTCTTGAGGCGCCCGATCAGGCGCGGCTCCCGCTCGGGCAAGGGTCCCTTCGCCAGCAGTGCGAGTGCCATCGCCGGCGTGAGCGTCAGGGCGACGCCGAGCGACGCGAGCACGGCGAGAATGTAGGCGATACCCAGCGGCGCAAAGAGCCGTCCACCGATACCCGTGAGCGTGAGCACGGGCAGGAAGATCAGCGTTACGATGAAGGTGGCGAACACCACGGCGCTGCGAACTTCGAGCGAAGCACGCAGCACGACCCGGAAAGCGGGCAGCGGCTGGGGCAGCGTGCGGTTCTCGCGCAGGCGCCGGTAGATGTTCTCGACGTCGATGATGGCATCGTCGACCACCTCGCCGAGCGCGATGGCGAGCCCACCCAGGGTCATCGTGTTCAGGCTGACGCCGAACGACGTCAATACGATGATCGCGACCAGCAGCGACAGCGGAATCGCCACCGCGGAAATCACGGCGGTGCGCACGTTGAGCAGGAACAGGAACAGCACCGCGATGACCAGCACGGCGCCGACGATGAGCGCGGTGCGCAGGTGGCCGACGGCGGCCTCGATGAAGTTGGCGGGCCGGAAGACGTTGGTGTTTACGTCCACACCTTGCCGGGCGAGCGCGGGTCCGAGTCCCGCGAGCGTCCTTTCGATGTCGCGCGTCACGGCCATCGTGTTGGTCCCGTACTGGCTTTCCATCACCACCATCACGCCGGGCTTGCCCATGATCGATGCTGCGCCAACAGCAGGTGCACTGCCCCAGGTCACGTTGGCGACGTCACCCACACGAACCGCCGCGCCGTTGCTGGAACGCAGCACGACACTGGCCAGTTTTTGCGGTGTCGCGATCTGGCCATCGGCGTTGACGGCGATGCGCTGGTTGCTGTTCTCGATGAACCCGGCGCCGCGCACGCCGGTGGCCTGGCGCGCCGCGGCAATCACGTCCGGGATCGACAGGCCGTGGCGCATCAGCTTCGCGGGGTCGACCTGGATCTGCAGCTGGCGCGTCTCACCGCCGAACACAATCACGTCGGCCACGCCGGGAGTGCCGAGCAGCTGCGGTTTGACCGTCCACTGGGCGATGTCGTAGAGGTCCGCGAGCGAGCGCGTCGTCGACGTCAGGCCAATGGTGCGCACGACGCTCGTTGTCGTGGTGAGCGGCAGGAGTTGGGGTGCGGTGACGCCCACTGGTAGCGAGCCCGCAAGCCCGCCGATGCGCTCGGTGACGAGCTGCCTGACCTGCATCACGTTGGCGTGGTCATCGAACACAAGCGTGACCGAGGAGAGGCCCTGCATGGACCGCGAGCGAATCGACTTCAGGCCCGTCATGCCGCCGAGGGCATTTTCAACCGGCTGGGTGACGAGGCTCTCCACCTGTTCGCTGGTCATGCCCGGAGCGGCCGTCTGCACGATGCTCATCGGCGGCGCAAATTCGGGAAAAACGTCGAGCTTGGCGCGCGTCAGCGTAAAGAGCCCGTAGCCGGCCGCCATCACGGCCAGCGAGAAGATGACGCCGCGAAAGCGCAGCGAAAAGCGGATGATCGCGTCAAGCATGGGGCGTGGAATGGGACGTGGAGTCGCGTTGTTCTGGGCAGGTCATGCACGGTACGGTCGCAGGATCAGTCATCACATTCGGGCGGATCCTTGCACGCGGTGGCGATGCCCTGAGGCTTGAGCTCTTCGGAGAGCAGCAGTTGCGCACCCTGCGTCACGATCTGGTCGCCGGCGTGAAAGCCCGACGTGACCATGAAGCCGCGGTCGTCCTCGTTGCCGGCCGGCACGTAGCGTCGCGTAAAGCGCTCGGGGGCCGTGCGCACCCAGGCCCACGTCTGGCCGCCGTACCACACCACCGCCTGCGCCGGGATCAGCAGCCCCGATACGGCCTCGCTTGACGTCGGCACGCGTGCACTCGTGCGCAGATTGGCGGGCAGCGTGGCGTCGGCGACGTAGAGCCAGGGGCTCCCCTGCACGGCCGGATCAACGAGTGGCGAGGCGGAAAGCCGTTGGGCCGGCACCACGCGGCCGTCAGCCGTATCGACGGCGATGCGCTCGGGTGGCGCCATACCAAAACTTGTGGGCAACGTGACGCGCAGCACGACAGCCTGGCCCGACTGAAGGAGCTGGAACAGCCTCGAGGCCGGTGCGGCCGCGGCATTCGCGAGCACGTCGCCGAACTGCTGCCGCATCGCGCCGTCCAGCCCGTTCAGCGTGACCCGGGCAGACTGCAGTTTCGCTTCGTCGCCCTGCATCGTCGACTGTGCAGCCTGCAGGCTCTTCTGCGAAACATTGCGGTCGTCGGCAAACAGTGTGCGGCTGCCCTGGTACTGCGTCCTCGAACTGGCCGCCTGCGCGGTGAAGGTGTCAACGTCCGCGCGCGCGCTCGCGAGCCGGTTGCGCAGATCGAAGAGCGGCTGCAGATCGATGACCATCGCGTCGGCGCTGATGCCGGACTGGCTCATGACGGCGGCAAGCGGCGCCACCTCGATGTGGCTGGCCCGTTGGGCCTCGGGGCTCACGACCACGACCGTTTCACCGTTGACCGTCTGTACGGCGGGCGTCGGAGCCGACCGGGCTGCCGTGGCGGTCGATGCACTGGCGTCGTCAAACGCCTGGTTCAGGATGTACCAGCCTGCACCGGCAGCGAGGGCCAGCGAAATGACGGAAAGTAGGATCAGCCGGAGTTTCATTATGGTGTCTCTTCACTGAGGGTATCGCTCACCGCCTCATGACCCAGGGGTTGCTGCATCGCATCTTCGAGCGCGCCAGCGGCCTGCTGGACCGCGACTACGGCGTCGAGGTGGGCGCTCTTGCTGGTCTGGTAGTCAGCTTTCGCCTGCGTGAAGGTCAGCCGGTCCGCATTGCCGCTGGCGAAAGCCGCCGCCTGGCTTTCGAGTTGCCGGCGGGCACTTGCCAGATGGGCGTCGGACAGCTGCAGCGCTTCGAGGCTCGCCCGGTAGCGTGCCAGCGCGTGCGCAAGATCGCCGAGAATCCTGTCCTGCAACGCGCCGGTACGCGTGGCAGCTTCCTTGCGCTTCGCCTCGGCTTCCCTGATGCCGCCCTGGTTCTGATCGAAGATCGGCAACGTAATGCCGGCGAGCCCGAAGCCAATCTTGTTGGTGCCCGTGTCGTACGTGTAGCCGGAGCCGAGGTGGATGTCCGGATACTGTTTCGCGACCTCGAGCTGAAGCGCCGATTCGGCCGCGGCGTAATCGGCCAGCGAGGCGCGCAGATCGGCGCGATGGAAGATCGCCGCGCGCTGCGCATCCGTTGCGGGCGGCGCAGGCGGAACCGTATCGAAGGCGCTCAGGTCGAGCGTGACGCGGTCGAGCACGGTGACCGGCACGCCGATGGCGGCAGCCAGTTGTGCGAGCGCGTCCTGTTCGGCGCTTCGCGCGGCGGCCAGCTCGCTCTGGGCCTGGGTGTCGGCAAGGACGGCAGCGTCGACGTCGGGCTGCGAGTACTGGCCGACAGCGAGGCGGTGGCGGCTCATCACGGTGATCTGCCGCTCGGCGTCGGCCTTGGCGGACAGGAAGGCCATGCGTTCGCGGGCGGCGTAGAGGGCGAGCATGGCATCCCGGACCTGAGCGCGAACGCTCCACGCTGCGTTGACGATGTTCAGCCGGGCCGCTTCCGAGAGGTGGTTCGCCTGATCGACGCGATAGCCGCGCTTGTGCGCGGTCTCGATCGGAATATCGAGCGACGGCCCCCAGGTGAAGGGCGCTCCCGGCCCCGGGTTAGGCGTGTTGTACTGGAACGGCAACTGCAGGACCGGGTTGGGAATCGCGTTGGCGACGTCGATACCGGCGTTGGCCGTGCTCCATTGCGCACGGGCAAGGTCGAGGGCGGGGCTGTAGTAGAAGGCCGCCAGGGTGAGCATCTCACGATTCCAGACTGCAGGCGGCCAGGGCGTGACGTCGTGACCGGTCTCGCGCGCCACGTAGGCCTGCAGCGCCTCGCTCGCCAGCGTGCGCTCCTCGAATTGCCGGGCAAGCTGGGCGGGGGCGATCGGCTCGGGATGGTAGGTCGTGCAACCGGCCATCCCGGCGAAGGCGATAAAGACAAACGATAATGTGCGGCGCATTCTTGCATCCCATCGGATGGTGTGCCGCCCACCCGGGCAGCGTCCGGGGCGGATGCTACGCCACCGGTTGTGAAGTTTTCGTCAAGAAGGAACGGCCAGGACGCCGCCGGGGCGGGCATGCGGTATTGACGCCAGCTCTGTCAACGCCACATGTGCCGCTCTCAGTGGTGCCTGAACAGGGTCGGGTTCGATTGCTGCCACGTTGGCGCGCCCGCCTGGGCGTTCCCGTTCATGGATGCCCCGGAACCGGAGGTGTCGCAGTTCATTTCGGACATCTTGTCGGGGTAGCTATTTCTGGGTAGACGCATCAATCCTGACTGCTCCGCACACGCCAACTGGGCACGGACCGCGGCGCGCGTCGGGCCGGGGGTTGGCTGGGCAAATGCAAGTAAGGGGGCAATCGCAGAGGATGCGACGAAGAGTGCAGCGATTAGCGATTTCATGAGCGACTCCTTCACAATCTGGTCAATATCTGTTCCGGTAACTTACGGAACAGCCCATAAGCCCATGCTACGCAGGGGTTTGTGAAGTTTTCGTCAAGAACGCATCAGCAAGCGTGCAGTCGACTCAGGTCCGGCTCGTCGCCGGCAGGCGCAGCGAGACGCAGGTGCCAACGCCTGGCTCGCTGTCGATCCGGATCGACCATCCATAGCGATCGCAGACCTTTTTGACGATCGACAGGCCGATTCCGACGCCAGGCGTCGCAGTGCGCGGCGACCCGGCCTGGTAGAACCGGTCAAAGACATGGGGGAGTGCGTGTGCCGGAATGCCTGGCCCGGTGTCTTCGATGTGCAACCAGCCGTCTGCGTAGCGAAACTGAAGGCGTCCGTGTTCGGTATGCCGGACGGCGTTGTCGATGAGGTTGGACAGCACGATCGCGAGCGCCGACCGGTTTGCCAGCACACAAACACCGCGTTCCACAGCATTGACGACCGCCAGGTCCTTTCGGGCAAAACGGTCGGCGAAACGCGTCAGCGACGTTTCAATCAGGTTCGCGAGCGCCATCGGCTCGACCTCGCGTGCCGAATCCTCTCTCGCGAGCGTCAGCAGCGCGTTGCCGAGTTCGCGCATGTTGTCGGCCGCACGCTCGATCTGCTGCAGACGTGTGCGCGACTTGCCGCTGATCGCCGGATCCTGTTCAAGCAGTTCACAGCTCGTCTTGATTGCCGTAAGCGGCGTTCGCAGTTCGTGGCTCACATTCCCCGTGAACTCCTTCTCGCGAGCAATCATGTCGGCAATGCGCCGGTGGTAGTCGTTGAAAGCCTCCACGAGCCCGACGAGTTCCGTCTCATCGTACCTGCCGGGCTGGATCGGTACCGCCCCGCCGAGCCGCAGTTCCTTGACCTGCCGCGCGAGACCGGCAACCTGCCGCACCAACAGACCCGACAGGCCGAAGGACAGCCAGATCGTGAGCAATGCAAAGACACCTGTGCCTGCCATCAGGGCATTGATGACTTCCTTGAAATGCTTTTCGTAAATACTGAAGTTGTAAACGCGGTACAGCCGCGCCGCGCCGAGCGGCTCGATCGCGACGTGGATCTCCCGTCCGTCAATGATGATTTCGTGCGTGCCGGCAGGCAGACTCCCGATCGTCACCGGCAGCGTAATGGTCCGGCTGTCCGCGCCCGAAACATAGCCATTCATTCGGACATCGAAGGGCGGCAGCAGGGACGGGTTGGCTTCGTAACTCTTGAGCACATTCGTCATGTCGTCATGGATGAGTGCCGTGATCAGCCGCTCTTCCTGTGCCTCGGCCAGTGTCCTCACGCCGAGCGCCTGGGCGACCAGCAACGCGATGGTCAGCACCGAGAAGAAAAGCGCGACCTTGAAGCGCAGGCTATTTCGCATCTTGATCAGGTGCAACGAGCCGGTAGCCGACGCCATGGATGGTCTCGACAAGGTCGGCCTCGCCCTGCTCGCTGAGCGCCCTGCGCAGGGTGTAGATGTGCGTGCGCAGTGTGTCGCTGTCGGGCAGCTCCTCACCCCAGACTTCAGATTCAAGCTCGGCGCGAGTGAACATGCGCGCAGGCGACTGCAGCAGGATGCGCAGCAACTGAAGACATTTTGGGGGAAGCTTGACCGGATGCCCGGCCCGTTCGACGGTCATCGTCGACAGATCCAGTCTTACGTCGGCGAATAGAAGATCCATGGTGGCGACCTGCCCGCGATAGCGCTTGATCAGGGCCCCAAGACGTGCACCGACCTCCTTCAGCGAGAACGGCTTGACCAGATAGTCATCGGCACCGTGCACGAAGCCCTCCAGCTTGTCGTCCAGTGCGTCCCTGGCCGTGAGCATCAGCACCGGTGTGTCCCGCCGCGCCTCTTCGCGCAACCTGCGGCAGAGCGTGAGTCCGTCCATGCCGGGCAGCGCCAGATCGAGCAGGATGGCGTCCCACGAGTCGGCGATCGCCATCCGCAGTCCTGCCTTGCCATTGGAAGCAATGTCGACCTCATAGCCGTTACCTTCGAGATAGTCGTAGAGGTTCGCTGCGATCGCGGAATCGTCTTCGACAATAAGAACCTTCATGGACTTGCGTTCGTCACGTCTCGGCTGGAAGAGAGCTTGATGCTACCGCAGACTGCGTGTACTGGAGTCGGGAAAGCCGGATAGACGATGTGGTCTGCCCCCTGAAAAGTGGTCCTCCCTGAAGTAGGCTATTGAGCCGT
>NZ_JBQYLP010000066.1:0-31546 GCF_052683555.1 Burkholderia sp. BC1 | reverse complement strand
TGATCGAGGCTCGGTAGCCGTGCGAGGTCGGCGGGCACCGCCGGCGTGCCGTGCTCGCGCAGCAAAGCAGGGCTCGCGACGAGGCACTGGCCGCGCTCGGCGAGCACGCGCAGCGCGAGATCGCTGTCGTCGAGCGGCGGTGGCCGGACGCGAATCGCGACGTCGATCCCTTCGCCGACCACGTCGACGCGCCGGTTCGTCGCTTCGAGATGGATCTCGACGCGCGGGCACGCGAGCATGAACGCCGCGATCATGTCGCCGACGAGCGAATCGAGCAACACGATCGGGCAACTGACGCGCACGATGCCACGCGGCTCCTCGTGCAGCAACGCGACGGCCTCGTCGGCGGCGTCCGCCTCGACAAGCATCGCGCGGCAGTGCGCGTAATAGGTCTGGCCGACGTCGGTCACGGTGAAGCGGCGAGTCGAGCGCTGAATCAGCCGCATTCCGAGCCGCGCTTCCAGGAGCGCGATACGGCGGCTCAGTTTCGACTTCGGCATGTTCAGCGCGCGCCCGGCCGGCGCGAAACCGCCGTGTTCGACCACCTGGACGAAGTAGTAGAGATCGTTCAGATCCCGGGCGTTATCGTTCATGAAATAGAACGCTGAGTGTGGATTTCGTAGTCTACCGGACCGATCGTTCCACCACTATAGTGACACTCAAGGATGCGAAACAGAGGTTTCGCCGCAAATTCGGAGAACGCAAATGAAGAAGGTTCAAGGTGTGTACAGTGCGCCGCGCGGTCATTGGGTAGGCGACGGTTTCCCGGTGCGCTCGATGTTCAGCTACCAGTCGCATGGCGCGCATCTGAGCCCGTTCCTGCTGCTCGACTACGCCGGTCCGGCGACGTTCGAGCCGGCTTCGATGCGACGCGGCGTCGGCCAGCACCCGCACCGCGGGTTCGAAACGGTGACGATCGTCTATGACGGCGAAGTCGAACACCGCGACTCGACCGGCGCGGGCGGCCTGATCGGCCCGGGGGACGTGCAGTGGATGACGGCCGCGAGCGGGATCCTGCATGAGGAATTTCACTCCGACGCGTTCACGAAGCGCGGCGGTCCGCTCGAGATGGTGCAGCTCTGGGTGAACCTGCCCGCTGCCGACAAGATGGGCGAGCCCGGCTATCAGACGCTGCTCGACGCGGACATTCCGGTCGTCGAACTGGCGGACGGGGCAGGGCGCGCGCGGATCATCGCGGGCGAACTCGACGGACGGCGCGGCCCGGCCCGCACCCATACGCCGATCGACGTGTGGGATGTGCGGCTCGCAGCCGGCGGCCATGCGCGGTTTCCGGTGGCCGAAGGGCGCACGCTGGCGGTCGTCGTGCTGCATGGCACGGTGCTCGTGAACGGCGAGACGGTCGCTCGCGAGGCGCAGTTCGTGCAGTTGAGCCGTGACGGCGCCGATGTCGAGATCGAGGCAAACGGCGATGCGAAGCTGCTGATCCTGAGCGGCGAGCCGATCGACGAACCGATCGTCGGCTACGGGCCGTTCGTGATGAACTCGCAAGACGAAATCCGGACGGCGATCGACGATTTCAACAGCGGCCGTTTCGGCCGGATGCCGGCCTGACGGATGAGCCCCGCGCAATGCGGGGCTTTTTTCGCGCGGCCGCGCGCTCGCGCGTGCGGTGCGGTTCGAGGCATAATCGTCGGCTGCCGCGCGCCGGCCGGCGCGCCCGAATCAGGACCGCACATGAACGCTTCCGCACCCGCCGCATCCCCGACTGCGACCGATCTCGACTGGCGCTGGAAACCCTTCGATGCGCTGAGCGCGCGCGAAGTCTATTCGATCCTCGAGGCGCGCAGCGCCGTATTCGTCGTCGAGCAGAACTGCGTGTATCGCGACATCGACGATGCCGATCAGAGCGCATGGCATCTCGCCGCGTACGACGGAGCAGGGCGGCTCGCCGGCTATCTGCGCGTGCTGCTGCCGGACGCACGGCACAGCGACGTGCGCATCGGCCGCGTGCTGACCACGGCCGCGTTTCGCGGCGCGGGGCTCGGCAACACGCTGCTCGCGCGCGCGCTCGAGCATATTCGCGCGCAATGGCCCGACACGCCGGTGAGCCTGCATGCACAGGCGCATCTGCAGCGCTTCTACGGTGCATTCGGTTTTACGCCGAGCTCGGACGTGCACGACGAGGACGGCATTGCCCACGTGTGGATGCGCAGCGAGCGCGCGTGACGCAGGCGGCGCCGCGCGCGCTCAGTGCGGTCAGTGCGCGGTGCGGGCGGCCCGACGATCGGAGGCGTGCCGCGCCGCGCGTTCGTCGATCAGGCGGCCGCGCGCGGACAGCCGCAGCCAGTGCCGCAGCGCGATCAGCGCGCCGATCACGCTCATCATCGAGCCCGGAATCCAGAGCAGCAGCCCGCCGATCTGCTGATCGCGCAGCGGGCTCAGCCACGTAAACGCGCGGCCGCAGATCGAATAGATCGGATAGAGCTCGTGCGGCGTGAAGAAGATCAGCGCGCCGAGCGCGATTTGCGGCGGGATCGCCGCGACGGCGATCAGGATCCGGCGGCCGGGCGAGAGCCGCGCCGGCGGCGCCGGACGCGGATCGACGACGAGCCACCAGAACAGCAGCCCGTCGATCACCATGCTCCAGTTCATCACGCGGTACAGCCGCCAGTCGAGCATCGCGACGAAATGGATCGGCGACAGCAGCCAGAAGTAGATGAGCCCGACGAACAGCACGACAGCGACGACCGGATTGAACGCGACGTCGAGCGTCGCGCGCAGCGGCGGCCACGCGAGCGCGGGCCGCACGAAACGCTGGCGCCAGCGGAACGGAATGCCGGCGCGGATCGCGGCGCCCGGATACGCGAGCGCGATGAAGAACGGCCCGAGATGGTGCAGCACGAGGTGCTGCGCGCGATGCATGAAGAACTCGTGCTCGAAGAAGTAGTCGAGCCGCGTGTGCAGCGCGATGTAGAGCGCAGTCAGCCCGAACCAGAACGAAAACTGCCGCAGCGGCGACACTTTCGCCTTCTTCGCGCCGCGCGCGAACAGCACGGCGGCCGCGAGCACCGCGACGACCACGGTCGGCGACGGTTCCCACGGATCGAGCCAGTACAGGACGTTCATCGCAACCCGGTCATTTCGCCTGCGCGGGCGACTTCACCGCGAACGGCGTGTCGAGCGTTTCGCCGTCGGAGAACTTCAGGCGCAGGCGCACGGTATCGCCGGGCTTGATCGCATGCTTCGGCTCCTCGAGCATGAAGTGATAGCCGCCCGGTGCGATGTCGACCTTGCCGCGCGCGGGGATCGTCAGCTTGTCGACCATTTCCATTTTCTGCGTCGAGCCGTTCGACACGGTCTGATGCAGCATCGCCATCCCGTAGTCGGGACTGTCGACGTCGACGAGATCGACCGGCTTGTCGCCCGCGTTCACGAGCGTCACGTAGCCGCCGGCCGGCAGCTTGTTCGGCAGCCAGCGCACCCACGCGCCCTGCGCGGTGATCGCGCCGGCGGCATATGCATGGGCGCCGGCGCAGAGTGCGGCGATCGCGGCGAGCATCTTGAAGGTCGTCTTGTTCATGTCGTTCATGTCGTCATTCAGGTTGCGGAAGCGGTGTCGATGATCCGGCGCACGTCGGCGGCGATGGCGTCGGGCGAGTCGCGGTCGGTCGCGAGCAGCCGCGCGCGGCCGTTCGCGTCGAACACGTAGACGGCGGAGCTGTGCGTGACTTCGTAGCCGCCGGACGGGTCGCGCTTTTCCATCTGATACGCGACGCGATAGCGTTTCGCGAGCGATTCGATCTGCCGGTCGGTGCCCGTCAGCCCGCGCGCGTGTTCGGCATCGAACGCGGCGACGTAGGACTGCATCGCCTGCGGCGTGTCGCGTGCGGGGTCGACCGATACGAACAGGATCCGGACGTCGTTCGCCTGCGGGCCGAGCTTCGCGAGCACTTCCATCAGCCGTGCCATCGTTTCCGGACAGACGTCCGGGCAATGCGTGTAGCCGAAGTAGACGAGCGCGACGCGGCCGCGGAACGCGGCGGCATCGACCGGCCGGCCGTCGCCGCCCGTCAGGTCGAACGACAGATCGGGCAGGTGGCCCGTGACGTCGGTGAGATGCCAGCGCGCCTCGTCGTGCGTGCACGCGCCGAGCGCGGCCGCAACGGCCAGCGCCGCGGCGGTGCGGATGAAGCGGGAAAGGCGCCGGTGCGGCGCGGGGCGGGCAGACGACATCCTGGGGCTCGATCGGACGGAACGGTCGCCGGCCGGCGCGGCGCCATGCGTCGCGCGGCGGCGGTTGCGACTGTAGCGCAATTCGCGCACCTGCGTCCTTTCGAAACCCGTACGGCGCGCGCGAGCGGGGCAATATGTCGCAGCGGGGCGCGGCAGCCGGCACGGCGCTTGCGTCACGCCGGTTTCGCCCATCTCCGCGCGCCGACGCGGTAAGATGCGCACAATTCCATTCGCGCAGCGGCGGCCCGGCGGGCCGCCCCTCAGACATCGAATCGATGCAATCCGTTCCGGCCTCCCTGTCTCTGACCGATACCGCGTTCTTCTTCGACTTCGACGGCACGCTCGTCGAGCTCGCCCCGACACCCGACAGCATTCACGTGCCCCCCGCGCTGCCGACGCTGCTCGACGAGCTGCGACGCCGCTCGCACGGCGCGGTCGCGATCGTGTCGGGCCGCGGCATCGACAGCATCGATGCGTTTCTGAACATGCCGGACCTGCCGGTCGCCGGCCTGCATGGCGCGGAGCGGCGCGACGCGAACGGCGATACGCAGCGCATCGGCTTCAACGACGCGCGGCTGCTGCGCATCGAGCGCGAGCTCGCGGCCGTCGTCGAGCGCCATCCCGGCATGCTGCTCGAGATCAAGGGCGCGGCCGTCGCGCTGCACTACCGCAATGCGCCCGAGCGTGAGCCGGCCGCGCGCGAGGCAGCCGAGCGGCTCGTCGCCGAATACCCGGACGCCTACGTGCTGCAGCCCGGCAAGATGGTGTTCGAGATCAAGCCGAAGGGCGTCGACAAGGGGCGCGCGCTGGCCGCGTTCCTCGACGAGCCGCCGTTCGCGGGCCGCGTTCCGCTGTTCGCCGGCGACGACCTGACCGACGAGAAAGGCTTTGCGCTCGTCAATGCGCGCGGCGGGCTATCGATCAAGATCGGCGCGGGCGAAACGTCGGCGCGCATGCGGCTCGATTCGGTCGACGCGCTGCATGCGCAGATCGCGCGCTGGCTCGGTGCGGGGCAGCCGGGCGCATGAGTCGACTGATCATTGTTTCGAACCGCGTCGCCCCGATTTCGGAAGGCGAACCGGCGGCGGGCGGGCTCGCGATCGGCGTCTACGATGCGCTGAAGGAGACGGGCGGCATGTGGTTCGGCTGGAGCGGCGAAGTCGTCGCGTCCGGTGCGCCGCAGATCCGCGTCGAGGAGCGCGGGCCCGTGACGTTCGCGACGGTCGGCCTGTCGCGTCGCGATTACGACCAGTACTACCGCGGCTTCTCGAACGCGACGCTGTGGCCCGCGTTTCATTACCGCGCGGACCTGATCCAGTACGATCGCCACGAATTCGACGGCTATCGGCGCGTGAACGTCTGGCTCGCGCAGCAGCTCGTGCCGCTGCTGCAGGACGACGACGTGATCTGGGTGCACGACTATCACCTGATTCCGTTCGCGCGCGCGCTGCGCGCGGCCGGCGTGAAGAACCGCATCGGCTTTTTCCTGCACATCCCGTTTCCGGCTGCGCAGGTGCTCGTCAACGTGCCGCCGCATCGCGAGCTCGTCGAGTCGCTGTGCGCGTTCGACCTGCTCGGCTTCCAGACCGAACCCGATCTGCGCGCGTTCTGCGACTACATCGAATTCGAAGGCGGCGGCGAGATCGCGCGCGACGGCCGCACGGTGCGCGTGCAGGCGTTCGGCCAGACGCTGCATGCGGCCGCCTATCCGATCGGCGTGTATCCGGACGAAATCGCGTCGCTCGCGCAGGCCGGCGAGAACGGCAAGGCGGTGCGCACGCTCGCGACGTCGCTGCGCGGGCGGCAGCTGATCATGAGCGTCGATCGTCTCGATTATTCGAAGGGGCTCGTCGAGCGCTTCCGTGCGTTCGAGAAACTGCTCGAGCATCAGGCCTCGTTCCGCAATCGCGTGTCGTTCCTGCAGATCGCGCCGTCGACACGCGCGGACCTGCGCGCCTATCAGGACATCCGGCTGCAGCTCGAGGCGGAGTCGGGCCGCATCAACGGCCGCTATGCGGAACTCGACTGGGCGCCGATTCTCTACATCCACCGCCAGTACGAGCGGCAGGTGCTGGCCGCGTTGTATCGGCTCGCGCGCGTCGGCTTCGTCACGCCGCTGCGCGACGGGATGAACCTCGTGGCGAAGGAATACGTATCCGCGCAGAACCCGGACGATCCCGGCGTGCTCGTACTGTCGCGCTTCGCCGGTGCCGCACGCGAGCTGACCGGTGCGCTGATCGTGAATCCGATCGACATCGAGGGGATGGCCGACGCGCTGTCGCAGGCGCTGACGATGCCGCTCGCGGAGCGCCGCGCACGTTACGCGGACATGATCGCGCAGCTGCGCGAGAACAACGTGTCGGTGTGGCGCGACCATTTCCTGCGCGATCTGCAGGGGTAGCGGGCGCGGAGTATCCGGCGTCGGACGGTGCCGCGCGTCGGCATCGATTGCGCGGCACCGTCGCCACTGCTTGCGTGCACCGCGTATGCAGAGCGCGCGATGACGCAGCCGTTATCGCGTCGGTCGGGTCGTACCGCCGGCGGAGGCTTTCGCACTCATTCGTTCGTGTCGCGTCTTCTTTTCGAATCACCGACCGAGGACGAGACTTTTCATCCGCGATCGATCGCGATCGAACATCGAAGAGACCGTGAGGGAATAGCGGCCGACGCTCGATCGGCAACGGCATCGAACGAGCCGCGGCGCGCAGTGCGCCGCCGCGGCTTTTTCCGTTGAATCGACCGCGAGGCGCGTCAGGCGACGCGTTCGCCGGTCGGCGTGCCGCCGTCGATCGGATGATGGCGGCCGTGCTGCTTCGCGAGCAGGTCGCGGTACAGGCCGGGACGGTTGCGCAGCAGCTCCGGCGGACCGTCGTCGATCACCTTGCCGTTGCTCATCACGATGATCCGGTCGAAGTTGCGCAGCGTCGAGAGCCGGTGCGCGATCGCGATCACCGTGCGGCCGACCATCAGCCGGTCGAGCGCGCTCTGGATCGCTTCTTCCGACGCGCTGTCGAGTGCCGACGTCGCTTCGTCGAGCAGCAGGATCGGCGCGTCCTTCAGGATCGCGCGCGCGATCGCGATGCGCTGGCGCTGACCGCCCGACAGCTTCACGCCGCGATCGCCGACGATCGTGTCGTAGCCTTCCGGCATCGCCTCGATGAACTCGGCGCAGCGCGCGTCGCGTGCGGCGGCGAGCACTTCCTCGCGCGTTGCCTCGGGGCGGCCGTACGCGATGTTTTCGTAGATCGTCCGGTGCAGCAGCGAGATGTCCTGCGGCACGAGCGCGATCGCCTGGCGCAGGCTGTCCTGCGTGATCGTCTTCACGTCCTGGCCGTCGACCTTCACGACGCCGCCCTGCGTATCGTAGAAACGCTGCAGCAGCGCGAGCACGGTCGACTTGCCGGCGCCCGACTTGCCGATCAGGCCCACGCGCTGTCCGGGCTCGATATGCAGGTCGAAGTGGTCGAGGATCGCGCGGCGGTGCGGATACGCGAACGTCACGCGCTCGAAGTCGACGCGCCCGCCCTGGGCCGTCAGCGGCACCGCGTCCGAGCGGTCGGGCATCCCGTGCGGCTCGAGCAGCGTCTTCACCGCTTCGGACAGCCGCGCGATGTGCTGCGTGACGTCAACGAGCGCGACGGCGAGATCGCGCGTGCCGTGCAGGATCGTGAAGCCGAGCGAGCTGACGAGCACGATGTCGCCGGAAGTCGCCTGGCCGCGATCCCAGAGCCACAGCGCCCAGCCGAGCAGGCCGGCGGACAGCATCGCGGTGATCACCGCATGCAGCAGCCGCAGCTTTTCGAGATACAGCAGGCTTTGCTGGCGCGCTTCCATTTCGGCCTTGACCGTCTCGCTGAAGCGCTTCTGCTCGCGCAGCGTCATGCCGAACGCGCGTACGAGGCCCATGTTGCCGATCACGTCGACGAGCTCGCCGTCGACGGCCGCGGCCTTGGCCGCGAACGCGTGGTGGCGCGCGGAGCCGCGCCCGGCGAGCTTGAACAGCACGACCGCGAGCACCGCCGAGCAGCCGAGCAGGCCGGCGGCCATCAGCGGATTGACGACGACGATCATCAGGATCGCGCCCATCACCGCGATGCACGGCGGCAGCACGTTCCACGCCATCGTGTTCTCGGACGTGTACACCGCGTTCGACGTCGCGGTGATGCGGCTCGCGAGCGTGCCGGGCTGCTTCTCCGAGTAGTAGGTCGGCGAATGGCCGATCAGATACTGGAACAGGTCGCGCCGCAGATCGCCGGTGACCGCGACGAACGTATGCGCGGCGACCCAGCCGCCGACGCGCCACAGCAGGTTGTCGGCCGCGATCAGCCCGACGAGCAGCGCGAAGGCGCTCCACAACGGGCCCGGATGATGACGCCCGGTCGCCAGCACGTCGATCAGGTGCTTGATCGCATATTGCGAACCGAGCGCGCAGCCGACGGCGGCCAGCACGCTGCCGAGCACGACGAGGTGCGCGAGCGGGTGCAGGCGGATATAGCGGAACAGGAACGCGAGCGGCCGATGCGCGTAGCTCGACAGCTTCGCGTTATGGGCGTTGCGCTGGGCGGGGGTGAGAGATTCCAAAATATGCGTGCGGTGATTCGGTGATTGAGCGTTGCGGCCGGATCGCAGGCCGGCCGTCCCACCCGGACGTTAATCCGGCATTGTAAACAACGGCCACGTGCGACGCTGCGCGAATCTTGCGACCGCGTGCGGCCCGCGATCAGTTTTGAGATAAAATTCGGCATCTCGTCCTGTGTCGCACAGACGGTGCCGCCTGTCCGAACAGGACCGCGGGAGTGCCGAAGGGCCTTCCACTCTAGAACGGACGCCGACGTCCGCGCGTTGCAAAGTGTTGCGCCTTTGTAACAAAGTAAAGTGTTTGAAATGTCGTACGCCGTATTGGGATAAACCCTAGATAATCGGCCTCGGGTTGGATTCCAGGTTTATTTACGAACCCCTGTCAACGGGACTTCGTTTCAAACGTTCTAAGCCTGTCGCGTCACCGGCGCTCATCGAGCCGCGCGGTTTCGACGCTCGCGGCAGGCCGGTTCGTCCGATGGTCGGACGAAATGCATCCAGCCCGGATCGCCGATAGGTCGCCGCCCAAACCTGGTTTTTTGCCGAATTTTTAGGAGTTACGCATGCGAATCGCCCAAATCGCTCCGTTGCATGAAGCGGTTCCCCCGAAGCTGTACGGTGGTACCGAACGGGTGGTGTCCTATCTGACCGAAGCGCTCGTCGAGATGGGTCATGACGTCACGCTCTTCGCGAGCGGCGATTCGCAGACTTCCGCGAAGCTCGAAGCGGTGTGGCCGCAGGCGCTGCGCCTCGATCCGACGATCCGCGACGTGATGGCCCCGCACATGCTGCTGCTCGAGCAGGTGCGCCGCCGCGCGGAAGAGTTCGACGTGCTGCACTGTCACATCGACTACTACCCGTTCTCGCTGTTCTCGCGCCAGCCGGTCCCGCATCTGACCACGATGCACGGCCGTCTCGACCTGCCGGAACTGCAGCCGATTTTCAACGCATTCAGCGACGTGCCGGTCGTGTCGATCTCCGACAACCAGCGCATCCCGCTGCCGCAGGCGAACTGGCTGTCGACCGTCTACCACGGCCTGCCGGAAAACCTGCTGACGCCGATCCCGAACGTGAAGCCGAGCTACCTCGCGTTCCTCGGCCGCATCTCGCCGGAAAAGCGCGTCGACACGGCCATCCGCATCGCCGAGCAGGCCGGTCTGCCGATCAAGATCGCCGCGAAGCTCGACAAGGCCGACCGCGCGTATTACGAAGAGAAGATCAAGCCGCTGTTCTCGCTGCCGCACGTCGAGTACATCGGTGAGATCAGCGAAGCCGAGAAGACCGAATTCCTCGGCAACGCGCACGCGCTGCTGTTCCCGATCGACTGGCCGGAGCCGTTCGGTCTCGTGATGATCGAGGCGATGGCGTGCGGCACGCCGGTGATCGCGTTCAAGCGCGGTTCGGTGCCGGAAGTGATCGACAACGGCGTGTCGGGCTTCGTCGTCGAAGACGAACTGTCGGCCGTGGCCGCGCTCAATCGTCTCGATACGCTGCCGCGCGAGCAGGTCCGCGCCGCGTTCGAAGCGCGCTTCACCTCGAAGGTCATGGCGCAGAACTACGTGAAGAGCTACGAGGAACTGCTGCGTCAGAAGCGCCGCACCGTGCTGCGCGAAGTCAACGCAAGCTGATTCCGGCTGCCGGCCCGCTGCGGTGTCCGGCCGTCCTCGACGCCCCGTCCGGGTTTGCCGGCGGGGCGTTGTCATATCCGCGGCGCGGATCTGTTGTATTCTCGCCGCGCCCGAGCGTGCGAAGGGCGACGGAAGCGGCCCGGCATGCGTTCCGGCCGTCTGTCCAGACGGTAATGTCCCTATAATGGCCGAGCCGCGAAATCCGGCCCCGCACGATCATCGAGAGGAGAGCAGTCTTGGCGAGAACGAAACCCACGCGCGCAGCGCCGGCCCCCGGCGCCGGAGTGATCTTCGCGTTGCGCGCGATCGGTGTCGTGCTGTTCGCGCGCTGGCTGTTCTCGATGTCGCAGATGGGCTATCGCGCGTCGCTGTCGGCGATGATGTCGTCGCCCTGGGCGTTCGTCTATCTGCTGCTGATCTTCCTGCTGCTCGTGCAGCCCGGCGCCGCCGCGCGCGCCGAGCGGCCGTTTCATCCGCTGCCGCAATGGCTGCGTCAGGCGCTGCGGTTTTTTGCGCTGATCGGCTTCCTGTTCGCGATCTGGTCGATCGGCGCGTTCGTCTGGGCGGCCGGCTGGCGGCGTGCGCTGCATGCGGTCACCGCGACCAACGGCTGGCTCGTCGCCGCGCCGGTGCTGTATGCGGCGGTCGTCTGGATCTGCCGGCCGCGTCCGCTGTGGCGGACCAACGTGGCCGCGCGCCGCTTTGCGATCGGCCGCTATGCGATTTCGCTCGATACGCTGACGCGCACCGCGATCGTCTGGATGGAAAGCCGCAAGGTCGGCCAGTACGACGCGCGCGAGCTGTCGGTGCGCTGGCCGGGGCGCAGCATGTCGGCGGCTGGTAATGGGTCGGGCGGCGTGCCGTCGGGCGGCGAACCGTCGGGCGGCGCTCCGTCGGGCGGCGCTCCGTCGGGCGGCGCTCCGTCGGGCGGCGTGCCGTCGCAGGAACCGCCGGCGCGTGTGCGCGGCGGTCTGTTCCGGCGGCCGAAGGTCGAATTGCTGTGGGATTCGCCGGCCGCCGTCGGCCATAACCGGCAGATCGTGATGCGCGTGCCGCTCGCGACCGAAGGCGACCGCGTCGCCGCGCTCGCGCTCGACGCGGCGCTCAAGCAGATCGTCTGACACGCCTGCGCACCGGCGCGGGCTCTCGAGGGGGGAGCACGATGATCGTTCGTTGGTTGCTGGCTGCTGTTCATCTGAGTGCATTCGGCGTCGCGTTCGCGGCGATCGCGGCGCGCAACCGCGCGTTGCGGCGGCTCATCGCATCGGTGCAGGCGGTCGATCTGCCCGGCGTGTTCAAGGCCGACACGGTATGGGGGCTGTCCGCGCTCGTCCTGATCGTGACCGGCCTGATGCGCGCATTCGGCGGCTACGAGAAGGGCAGCGCGTATTACCTGCACGCGCCGTTCTTTCACCTGAAGATGACCGCGCTCGTGCTGATCCTGCTGCTCGAGATCGTGCCGATGCTCGGCCTGATCCGCTGGCGCATCGCCGCGCGGCAGCAGCGCATGCCCGAGCTCGGCCGCGCACGCACCTACGTGCAGATCGGCCATTGGCAGGCCGTGCTCGTGATCGTCATCGTGTTTGCGGCCGCGGGGATGGCGCGCGGCGTCTGGACGGCGGGCTGAGCGACAAGGCCGGGCGCTCGTGGCCCGGTAAGTGGCGGCAGTCTGCGCGACGGCCGCGGCCCGCCGGCGTCCGGCGCATGCGTGGCGCGGCTCGCTCGCCGCGCGCAGCGGCGTAATGCGCGGGTCGCTCGCGCGACGCGCTCACGCCGGTCCGTTCCGGCCCGCGACGCTCAGCGCACGAGGCACGGGCGCTTGTTGTCGAAGGTCCAGCCCGGAATCAGGTACTGCATCGCCGCCGCGTCGTCGCGCGCGCCGAGGCCGTGCTGCTTGTACAGCTCGTGCGCACGCGCGACGGCGTCCATGTCGATGTCGACGCCGAGCCCCGGTCGCTTCGGCACTTCGACGAGCCCGTTCTCGATCTTCAGCGGCTCGCGCGTCAGCCGCTCGCCGTCCTGCCAGATCCAGTGCGTGTCGATCGCCGTCACGCGGCCCGGCGCCGCCGCCGCGACATGCGTGAACATCGCCAGCGACACGTCGAAGTGGTTGTTCGAATGCGAGCCCCACGTCAGCCCCCAGTCGCGGCACATCTGCGCGACGCGCACCGAGCCCTGCATCGTCCAGAAGTGCGGATCGGCGAGCGGGATGTCGACCGCGTTCAACTGCACCGCGTGGCCCATCTGCCGCCAGTCGGTCGCGATCATGTTGGTCGCGGTCGGCAGACCCGTGGCGCGGCGGAATTCGGCCATCACCTCGCGGCCCGAATAGCCGTTCTCGGCGCCGCACGGGTCTTCCGCGTACGCGAGCACGTGATGCAGGTCGCGACAGAGGCGCACGGCCTCGTCGAGCGACCATGCGCCGTTCGGGTCAAGCGTCACGCGCGCGCTCGGGAAGCGTTCGGCGAGCGCCGTGACGGCTTCCACTTCACGCGCGCCTTCGAACACGCCGCCTTTGAGCTTGAAATCGTTGAAGCCGTAGCGCGCGTGCGCCGCTTCCGCGAGCCGCACGACCGCTTCGGGCGTCAGCGCGGGCTCGTTGCGCACGCGCGTCCAGTCGTCGGTCGCGTCGCGGCTGTCGCGATACGGCAGCGCGGTTTTCGTGCGATCGCCGACATAGAACAGATAGCCGAGCATCTCGACGCTTTCGCGTTGCTGGCCTTCGCCGAGCAGCGCCGCGACCGGCACGCCGAGATGCTGGCCGAGCAGGTCGAGCAGCGCGGCTTCGAGCGCGGTGACCGCGTGGATCGTCGTGCGCAGATCGAAGGTCTGCAGGCCGCGGCCGCCGGCATCGCGGTCCGCGAACGTGCGGCGCACCGCGTTGAGCACGGCCTGGTAGTTGCCGACCGGCTGGCCGACGACCAGCGCGCGCGCATCGTCGAGCGTGCGGCGGATGCTTTCGCCGCCCGGCACCTCGCCGACGCCCGTGCGTCCGGCGCTGTCCTTCAGGATCACGAGGTTGCGGGTGAAGAACGGGCCGTGCGCGCCGCTCAGGTTGAGCAGCATGCTGTCGTGACCGGCGACCGGAATCGCTTGCAGGTCGACGATGCGCGGCGTATCGGGGGAGGGCGAGGCAGTGACGGCGTTCATGGCGGCGATGGCGATAAGGTGGGCGATGCCGCACGGCAAAAGCTTTGCCGCGCGCGGCGGGAGGTGCGATCATTCGACAACCGATGTGCGCGGGCGCCGTAGCGGTCGCGAAGCGGCGCATCGCCAAGCGTGACGGGGCGCCAATGTCAATGCAGCCGAGGCCACGTATCGCGATCATCAGTCATCGGATGACTTGTGACGCAGTATAATGAAACCACGGCTTTCGCTCAAACCCCGCGTAAACCCTCGGCTCACACTACGATCATTCAGAAAGGAACCGGCCTCATGTCCGTGCCTACGCTTCCCGCAGCGCCGCGCCGTCGCGCGCGCAGCCTTGCACAAGATGTCGTCGACGCGCTGACCGCGCAGATCGAAAACGGCACGCTGCGCCCTGGCGACAAGTTGCCGACCGAAACCGAAGTGATGGCGGCGCAGGGGGTGAGCCGCACGGTCGTGCGCGAGGCGATCTCGCGGATGCAGGCGAGCGGCCTGATCGAGACGCGCCACGGGATCGGCAGCTTCGTGCTCGAACCGTCGCGCCGCCAGGCGCTCGGCATCGACCCGGCGACGATCACGACGCTGCGCGACGTGCTCGCGGTGCTCGAGCTGCGCATCAGCCTCGAGAGCGAGTGCGCGAGCCTCGCCGCGCAGCGCGCGACGGATGCCGATCTCGCCGCGCTGCGCCGCGCGCTCGACGCGATCGCGACGGGCTCCGGCGGCGGGCGCGACACCGCGCAGCTCGATTATCAATTCCATCTGCAGATCGCGCAGTCCACCGGCAACCGCTATTTCGTCGACATCATGACGCAGCTCGGCGCGTCGATCATTCCGCGCACGCGCGTGAATTCCGCGCGCTTCGCCGGCGACGATCTCGAGCGCTACGTCGGCCGCCTGAACCACGAGCACGAGGACATCTACGAAGCGATCGCGCGCCACGATCCGGAGGCGGCGCGTGCGGCGATGCGCACGCATCTGACCAACAGCCGCGAGCGGCTGCGCCGCGCGCACGAGGCCGCCGAAGCCGAGCGCGACACGCAGGCGAACTGAAGCGAGCGCAACGGCGCGGCGCAATCGCGCGTCGTGCCGGGCCGCGCCGCCGCTGCGTCACGCTGCAACATCAGTCGTCGTACAAGGTCGATCACATCGCCGCATCGTGTAGACGGGCGGCCCGCGGCAGGGCGGCCCGCGCCGCCCCGTCGCCCGGACCGCCATCCCGATCAGCCTCCCTTCGTGACGATCGTCTTCCACGCGCCGTTCTTCACCTGATACAGCGTCGACATCCCGCTCTTCAGCGAGCCGTCCTTCGCGAACGAGATGCGCCCGGTGATGCCTTCGAAGTCGATCTTCTGCAGCGCCGGCCGATAGACCTTCGGATCGGTCGAGCCGGCCGCCTGCATCGCCTTGATCGCGGCCCACGTCGCGTCGTAGCCGAACTGCGCGTACGACAGCACGTCGACGCCGAAGCGCTTCTTGAACCGCTGCTCGAAATCCTTGCCCTGCGGCAGTTCGTCGAGCGGGCGCCCGTACTCCCACGCCATCGCGCCTTCGGCCGCCGGGCCGGCGATTTTGATGAACTCGTTGTCCTTCACGCCGCCGCCGCCGACGAATTGCGCATTCAGGCCGAGCTGGCGCATCTGCTTGATGAAGTTCGCCGCGAGCGCGTCGAGGCCGCCGAAGAAGATCAGGTCCGGGTTCTTGCCTTTCAGGCTCGTGATCTGCGCGCGGAAATCGACGGCCTGGTTGTTCGTGAACTCGCGCGCGATGATCGTGCCGCCGGCCGCCTTCACGGCCTTCTCGAACTCGTCGGCCTCGCCCTGACCGAATGCGGTGCGGTCGTCGACGATCGCGATGCGCTTCGCCTTCGTCACCTCGACCGCGTATTTGCCCGCGTTGCCGGCGTTCTGGCCGTCGGTCGCGATCACCATGAACATGTTGGCGAGCCCGCGCGACGTGAGCGTCGGGTTCGTCGCGGCCGGATCGATGACGGGGATGCCGGCCTTGTCGTAGACGACCGATGCCGGAATCGTCGTGCCCGAATTGAAGTGGCCGACCACGACCGACACGTTCTTGTCGACGAGCGCCTGCGCGGCCTGCACGCCGACGCGCGGGTCGGCCTGATCGTCCTGGACGATCAGGCTGAAATGCGCGGGCTTGCCGGCGATCTGCACCTTCTGCGCGACCGCATCGTCGAGCGCGAGCTGCACGCCGTTCTGCAGGTCCTTGCCGTAGCCGGCATTCACGCCGGTCAGCGGGGCGGCGAAGCCGACCTTCACGTCGAGTTCGTCGGCCGCCTGCGCGGCCTGTTGCGAGAAGAGGGCAAGCGCGGATGCAATCGACACGGACAACAATGAATGGCGAAGTTTCATGTTCGATCCTCTTGTTCGACACCGGCGGGTGGACACCGCACGCGGCCGGGCGCGTGCGGCGGACGGGCGGTTCGACCGCTTCTCGGAATCGGGCGCAGGGCGGCGGGACGACGCTCGGAATGACCCCGCGAGGCTCCGGAGGAGCCCCGATCGCCTCGATATATAGGTCGCCGAATTGCGTGGGTCTTGGCAGTTCGACACGCATTCGGTGCGGATTTGCGCATAGCTTCCGCGCCGGCGCGTGCGGCCGGTATCGGGATATTCCCGCCGCGAACGGGCGGGGAGGGTGTGCATGCAACGGATGCGCGGGCGCACCGCAGCCCGTCGGGCCGCGGTGCGCCGCCGCGCTTAGCCGGCCGACGCGTCGGACAGCGCGTCCGACGCTGCGCCGGCGCCCGTGCCGGACGCGCTCGTGCGGATCAGCGGGTCGCTGGTGCTCGCGCGGCCCGTTTCGACGTGGCCCGCGAAGCGGCGCAGGAAGCCGAGCGGCTGCCCGTCGCTCACGGTCAGGTCGTACCAGCCGTGGCTGCCGCGCAGATCCCAGTAGTCGTCGACGCGGGCACCCGGCGCGAGCTCGAACGTGCGCGCGGCGCCGCTGCCGTACGCGTTCGTCACCGTGAGGCGTACCGTGCGGTGTCCGCGGTTCATGAGACGCAGCGTGATGTTGCCGTTCGCGACGTCGTAGCCGTAGATCGCTTCCGGGTTCGCGTCCGCGTGGCCCACGCCGGTCGCGAACGGGCCGCGGAAATGGCAGTAGAAGCCGTTCGGGCCGTACACGTCGAGGTCGTACCGGCCGAGCGACGGCGCGGCGCTCCACGTATCGGCGATGCGCTTGCCGGCTTCGACGGTGTACGTCCACGGGCCGTCGACGCGGTTGCGCGACTGCACCTGGAACGCGGCGCCCGCGCGGCCCGTATTCGCGAAGTTCAGCCGGAACCGGCCGGCGGCCGGCTCGAGGCGGCCGTGCACGAACAGCTCGTACGGCAGCGCGCGCGCCGGGCGCAGCCCGTGCTCCTGCGTCGGCACCGTCTGCAGTACCGGCGGCACCGGGATGTAGTCGGGATGACGATTGCGGTCGGGCGGCGCGTATCCGCTCGTGTCGGGCAGCGTCGGCCAGCTTGCGTCGGGCGTCGAGAAGTCGAACGCGGACGTGAGATCGCCGCACACCGCACGGCGCCACGGCGAAATGTTGGCCGCCTTGACCGCGTACTGCGCGCCGAAACGCGCCTCGATGAATTGCAGCAGCGAGGTGTGATCGAAGGTCTGCGAGCAGACCCAGCCGCCCTTGGTCCACGGCGACACGACGAGCATCGGCACGCGCGGCCCGAGCCCGTACGGGCCCGCCATGTGCGACGCGTCGCCGGCGAACACCTCGTTGGTCGTCGCGACGGTCGACAGCCCGTTGTCGCGCGACTGCGGCGCGAACGGCGGCGGCACGTGATCGAAGAAGCCGTCGTTCTCGTCGTACGTGATGAAGAGCGCGGTCTTGCTCCAGACGTCCGGGTTCGACACGAGCGTCTTCAGCACCTGCTCGATGTACCACGCGCCGTAGTTCGCCGGCCAGTTCGGATGCTCGGAATACGCTTCCGGTGCGCAGATCCACGACACCTGCGGCAGCGTGCCGTTCTTCACGTCCTGCTGCAGCACGTCGAACAGCGTGCCGCCGGCGCTGACGTTCGTGCCGGTGCGCGCGTTGTCGTACAGCGGCGTGCCCGGCAGCGCGGTGCGGTACTGGTTGAAGTAGAGCAGCGAGTTGTCGCCGTAGTTGCCGATGTACGGGTTCTGCGTCCAGCCCCACGAGCCGTTCGCGTCGAGGCCGGTGCCGACGTCCTGGTAGATCTTCCACGACACGCCGGCCTGCTGCAGCACTTCCGGATAGGTCGTCCAGCCGTAGCCCTTTTCCTCGTTGCCGAGCACGGGGCCGCCGCCGATGCCGTCGTTGCCGACGTAGCCCGTCCACATGTAGTAGCGGTTCGGGTCGGTCGAGCTCGGGATCGCGCAGTGATAGCCGTCGCAGATCGTGAACGCGTCGGCGAGCTGATAGTGGAACGGGATGTCATCGCGCTGCAGGTACGCCATCGTCGTCGTGCCCTTGTTCGGCACCCACTGATCGTAGCGGCCCTTGTTCCACGCCGCGTGCATGTCCTGCCAGCCGTGCGGCAGATCCTGCAGGAACTGCATCCCGAGCTTGTCCGCGCCCGGATGGAACGGCAGCAGTTCGGCCGCGCCGACCGGCTGATGGAACACCGACTTGCCGTTCGCTAGGCGCAGCGGCCGCGGATCGCCGAAGCCGCGCACACCGCGCAGCGTGCCGAAGTAATGGTCGAACGAGCGGTTCTCCTGCATCAGGATCACGATGTGTTCGATGTCGCGGATCGTGCCGGTGCGGCGGTTCGCGGGAATCGCGAGCGCGTCGCGGATCACGGGCGGAAACAGGTTCAGCGCCGCGGCGCCGGCGGTGCCGGCGGCGAGGCGCAGGAAATCACGACGGTTCGATCGGGTCATGGTCGTTATCGTGCGGTAAAGGGAGGGAGCCGGTTGGCGGGACGGGCGGCGGCGCGCCCGCGCCGCGATAGCCTGCCGCCCGGGTCGTGCCGCCGCGAGCATAGCGGGGATTCGGTGTCATTCATGTGAAGCCCGGAAACGTTTGCATGCGGGCTTCGCGTCGCGGCGAACGCGCGGCCTATCGGCCGGAAATGGCGCGGTACGCGAGGCGATTTGATCGCGCGGGAGGGCACGGCGAGCCGCAGGGTGTGTACCGCGCGGCGAGGAGGCGCGACGCGTCAGACGTCGGTGACCCACGCGCCGAACCATTCGCTCGGGCGCGCGATTTCGTCCTGCGCGGCGATCAGTTCGAGTTCGTAGCGGCGCGCATCGTAGGTCGCCTTGACGACCGCGTGCACGGCCGCGAGCGTGTGCTCGAACGCGGCGCGCACCGAGTCGCCGCGCAGCCGGCGCGCGACGAAGATCGCGCTGGTGAGATCGCCGACGCCGACCGGATGACGCGGAAACGCATACAGCGGACGCTGGCCGATCCACGCTTCGGTTTCGGTGACGGCGAGCATGTTGAAGCGGTCGGCGGGGCTGTTGCGGTCGTGCAGATGCTTGACGAGGATGATCTTCGGGCCGCGCGCGATCAGCGTGCGGCATGCGTCGACCGCTTCGGCGACGGTCTCGATGCGTCGGCCCGCGAGCTTCTGCAGTTCGGTGTGATTGGGCGACATGCCGTCCGCGAGCGCGGGCATTTCGTTGACGATGAATTCCTCGACGCCGGGCTCGGGCCGGATGCCGCCCGTCTGGCCCATCGCGGGATCGCAGAAGTACCACGCGTTCGGATTCATCGCCTTCACGGCGCGCACGATCTCGACGGTCGCGCGCGCCTGCGCGGGCGAGCCGGCGAAGCCCGACAGCACGGCGTCGCAGCGCTTGAGCGCGCCGATCGCGGCGATCCCGTCGACGAGCTGCTCCATCTTCGCGGCGTCGATCGCGCTGCCGGCCCAGTGGCCGTACTGCATGTGATTCGACAGCTGGACGGTGTTGAGCGGCCAGACGTTGACGCCCAGGCGCTGCATCGGAAACACGGCGGCGCTGTTGCCGGCGTGGCCGTAGATGACGTGCGACTGAATGCTGAGGACGTTTTTCATGGGAATTCGCCGGCTCGCGTTTCAGGGTCACGTCACACGATACCCGAGTTCGCCGCGCGCGCGGAAGTCGCGCGGCGCACGGTGTTGCGCGCCGTCGTCAGCGCGACCCGCGTAGAATCGCGGGGCACGGCGCTGCCCGTGCGTGTCCAATTACCGTGAACGCCATGTTTTCGATTCGCAAGATGTTGTCCGCCGTGCGAGCCGCGCTCGTCGGCGCGGGCGTCGCCGCCGCGTGCGCGGCGGCCGTCGCGGCCACCGTGCCGGTCGCGGCCGGCAACGACGGGCCCGCCTACGGCCCGCGGCTGGAAGGCTTCGACTATCCGGCGCCGCTGCACCGCTACGCCTTCGTGTCGCAGCGCGAAACGCTCGAAATGGTGTACCTCGACGTGCCGCCCGCGCATCCGAACGGACGCACGGTCGTGCTGCTGCACGGAAAGAATTTCTGCGCGGCGACGTGGGAAGACACGATCGGCGTGCTGAGCCGCGCGGGCTACCGCGTGATCGCGCCGGACCAGATCGGCTTTTGCAAGTCGTCGAAACCCGAGCGCTACCAGTACAGCTTCCAGCAGCTCGCGCGCAACACGCATGCGCTGCTCGAATCGATCGGCGTGAAGTCGGCCACGCTCGTCGGCCATTCGACCGGCGGCATGCTCGCGATGCGCTATGCGCTGATGTATCCGAAGGCGACCGAGCAGCTCGTGCTCGTGAACCCGATCGGTCTGGAGGACTGGAAGGCGCTCGGCGTGCCGCCGCTGTCGGTCGACTATTGGTACGCGCGCGAACTGAAGACGTCGGCGGACGGCATTCGCCGTTACGAGCAGGCGACCTACTACGCGGGCAAGTGGGCGCCGTCGTACGAGCGCTGGGTGCAGATGCTGGCCGGCATGTATCGCGGGCCGGGCCGCGACATCGTCGCGTGGAATTCCGCGCTGATCTACGACATGATCCTCACGCAGCCGGTCGTCTACGAGCTCGGCGCGATCCGCGTGCCGACGCTGCTGCTGATCGGCGACAAGGACACGACCGCGATCGGCAAGGACGTCGCGCCGCCCGACGTGCATGCGAAGCTCGGCCGTTATCCGGAGCTCGCGAAGCGCACGCAGGCCGCGATTCCCGGCGCGCAGCTCGTCGAATTTCCGACGCTCGGACACGCGCCGCAGATCCAGGATCCGGACGCGTTCCACAAGGCGCTGCTCGACGGGCTCGACGCGGTGCGCACGCCGTAACGCGCAGCCGGGCGCGCGCGGCATGCGGCGGCGCGCATTTGGCCGCGCGCATCTCGGCAGCGGCGCGCGGCGCCGTTGCTATCGCCGCTCGCTCGCGAGCTCGTCGCGGATCTGCGCGGCCAGTTCGAACGAGCGCAGCCGCGCCGCGTGATCGTAGATCTGCGCGGTGATGATCAGTTCGTCCGCGCCCGTCTGCGCGATCCGGTCGCGCAGCTTGTCGCGCACCGTGTCGCGCGAGCCGACCGCCGCGAACGACAGCGAATGCGCGACGTTCGCGAGTTCGAGTTCGTTCGCCTCGAGCACGTCGACGGGCGGCGGCAGCTTGCCCGGCGTGCCGCGCCGCAGGTTGATGAACTGCTGCTGCAGCGACGTGAAGAGGCGCCGCGCCTCGTCGTCGGTGTCGGCCGCGAACACGTTGACGCCCACCATCGCATACGGCTTCGGCCACGCGGCCGACGGCCGGTACTGCGCGCGGTACACCTCGAGCGCGCGCATCAGATAGTCGGGCGCGAAGTGCGACGCGAACGCGAACGGCAGACCGAGCATCGCGGCGAGCTGCGCGCTGAACAGGCTCGAGCCGAGCAGCCATACGGGCACGTCGAGCCCCGCGCCGGGCACCGCACGTACGCGCTGGCCGGGCGCCGGCTCAGCGAAGTAGCGCAGCAGTTCGGCGACATCGTCGGGGAACGAATCGGCGCTGCCGATCAGGTCGCGACGCAGCGCGCGCGACGTCGTCTGATCGGTGCCCGGCGCGCGGCCGAGGCCGAGATCGATGCGCCCCGGATACAGCGACGCCAGCGTGCCGAACTGCTCCGCGATCACGAGCGGCGCGTGGTTCGGCAGCATGATGCCGCCGGAGCCGACGCGGATCGTCTTCGTGCCGCCCGCCACGTGGCCGATCACGACCGCCGTGGCCGCGCTCGCGATGCCGGGCATGTTGTGGTGTTCGGCGAGCCAGTAACGTCGATAGCCCCAGCGCTCCGCATGTTGCGCGAGATCGAGCGTATTGCGGAAGGCCTGCGCGGCGTCGGCGCCGGCGGGAATGGGGGCGAGGTCAAGAACGGAAAACGGTGTCATCGGGTGCCTTCGAAGGGGGAGGGGTGCGGTGATGTGCGCACGCAACAGATCCGTCGATTTTGCCAAAGGGTTCCGGAACGCGCTGGCGCCGCCGCGATACCCATGCCTGCAGCAGGGCCGCGCGCGAGGCGCCGACGATTGTTGCAAAAATCAATCCAATCGCCGCTTTGTTACGAATCTTTACCGTGATTGGCGGCGAATCTGCATAGGCATACAAATCTGCACGAAAGGTTTGATTTTCAAGACTGCAATACGCCTGCAAAGCGCTTACGCTAACGTGAACGTGGCCATATCGGACCCCTTCGTCAGCCGTACAGCTTTGCTGGAATCGCACCAGTCCGTTTCGCGCGGTGCCACGCGCGGGCGCGTGCAGACTGTTAAAATCCGGCGCCTGTCCATCTCGTGCCGAAGGCAATCCATCCGATTTTTCCGCGCCGGACGGCATGCGGAAACGCCACGCTGAACGGGGCACGGCCGCCTTGCGCGGACCGGGCCGTGCCGCCCCAAACACTGAGGTCGCTGGAACAAGGAGTCGGGTCGTGCCCGCGTTTGTCGCTGTCGGAATATCCCATCATGTGCCGTGCGGCCGGATCGGCCGCCACGCGGCCGGCCTCGTCGGAGGGTGCCGCCCATGACGACGCCCGCCGTGTCGCTGCTCGACTGGCTGCTGATCGCGTTCGCCGTGGCGGCGGCCGCTTACGCGCTGCTCGCGGCATTCGCGCCGCGTCCGCGCGTGCCGCGCACGGCCGCGCGCGACGGCGCCGAACCGGTCAGCGTGCTCAAGCCGCTGTGCGGCGCCGAGCCGCATCTGTACGAGAACCTCGCGACTTTCTGCGAACAGCATCATCCGCGTTACGAGGTGCTGTTCGGCGTCGCGTCGGCGGGCGATCCGGCGATCGCGGTCGTCGAGCGGCTGCGCGCCGCGTATCCGGATCGCGATATCGCGCTCGTCGTCGACGCGCGCGTGCACGGCACGAATCTGAAGGTCAGCAATCTGATCAATCTCGCCGACCGCGCGAAATACGATCGGATCGTGATCGCGGACAGCGACATCGCAGTTGCGCCCGACTACCTCGAGCGCGTGACGGCGCCGCTGGCCGACGCGTCGGTCGGCGTCGTCACGTGTCTGTATCATGCGCGCAGCGTCGGCGGGTTCTGGACGCGCATCGGCGCGCAATTCGTCGACGCATGGTTCGCGCCGTCGGTGCGGATCACGCATCTCGGCGGCTCGAGCCGCTTCGGCTTCGGCGCGACGCTCGCGCTCACGCGCGACACGCTCGAGCGGATCGGCGGCCTGCGCGTGCTGAAGGACGAGCTCGCCGACGATTTCTGGCTCGCCGCGCTGCCGCGTCGCCTCGGGCGGCGCACCGTGCTGTCCGAAGTGGAGGTCGCAACCGACGTGATCGAGGCGTCGTTCGGCCCGCTCTGGCATCGCGAGACGCGCTGGCTGCGCACGATCCGGTCGCTGAATCCGGCCGGCTTCGCGTTCCTGTTCATCACGTTCACCGCGCCGTGGCTCGCGATCGCCGCGGCGCTCGCGCTGAAGCTCGACGGCACCGTCGCCGGCATGGTGGCCGGCGTGGCGGCGGCCGCGGGCACGTTCGGCCGGCTCGTGCTGCACGCGCGCGGCGAAGACGGCTGGCGCGCGTACTGGCGCGACCTGCCGCTCGTCGCGGTGCGCGACACGCTGCTCGCGCTCGAATGGCTCGTCGCCGCGTTCGGTACGCAGGTCGTGTGGCGCGGCGCACGCATGACGGTGGTCGGCGGCGAACGCGCGGCGGCCGCCGTGGAAGGCGGCGACGGTCGCTAGCGCCGCGTCGGACACAGGCAGGCGCGCGCGACCCGCGTGCCGACGGAATACGGCCCGGCAGCGGGCCCATGCGCGGCGAGCGAAGCTGCCGCCGCGCGACATCACGGAGTAGCGGGCAGCCGGTACGGCGGCCCGCCGTTTTTTTGACTGAATCGTTGAGACGAATCGAACTATGCAGGCTACCGGAGCATTCATGAAAACGCTGTTCTTGCAGGCCCCGTCCTACGACGGCTTCGACGGCGGAGCCGGCTCGCGCTATCAGGCCAAGCGTGAAATCCGTTCCTTCTGGTATCCGACCTGGCTCGCGCAGCCGGCCGCGCTCGTGCCGGGCAGCCGCGTCGTCGATGCGCCGGCCGACGGCCTGTCGGTCGAGGAAACGCTGAAGATCGCGAACGACTATGACCTCGTCATCATCCATACGAGCACGCCGTCGTTCCCGACCGACGCGATGTTCGCGCAGGACCTGAAGAAGATGAAGCCGTCGATGCTGGTCGGCATGGTGGGTGCGAAGGTGATGGTCGATCCGCACAACTCGCTGACGGCAAGCGACGCGATCGACTTCGTCTGCCGCGAGGAATTCGACTACACCTGCAAGGAACTCGCCGAAGGCAAGCCGTTCGCCGAGATCAAGGGCTTGAGCTGGCGCGCGAAGGACGGCTCGATCGAGCACAACGAAGCGCGCCCGATCCTCGAGAACATGGACGAACTGCCGTTCGTCGCGCCCGTCTACAAGCGCGACCTGAAGATCGAGAACTACTTCATCGGCTATCTGAACTATCCGTACGTGTCGATTTACACGGGCCGCGGCTGCAAGTCGCGCTGCACGTTCTGCCTGTGGCCGCAGACGGTCAGCGGCCATCGCTACCGCACGCGCTCGGTCGAAAACGTGCTCGCGGAAGCGAAGTGGATCCGCGACAACATGCCGGAAGTGAAGGAACTGATGTTCGACGACGACACCTTCACCGACGATCTGCCGCGCGCGGAAGCGATCGCCATCGGCCTCGGCAAGCTCGGCATCACGTGGTCGTGCAACGCGAAGGCGAACGTGCCGTACAAGACGCTGAAGGTGATGAAGGAAAACGGGCTGCGCCTGCTGCTCGTCGGCTTCGAATCCGGCGACGACCAGATCCTCGTGAACATCAAGAAGGGCGTGCGCACCGATTTCGCGCGCCGCTTCAGCGCGGACTGCAAGAAGCTCGGCATCAAGATCCACGGCACCTTCATCCTCGGCCTGCCGGGCGAGACGCAGGAGACGATCAAGAAGACGATCGAGTACGCGAAGGAAATCAATCCGCACACAATCCAGGTGTCGCTCGCCGCGCCGTATCCGGGCACGACGCTCTACAAGCAGGCCATCGAAAACGGCTGGATGGAAGAGAACAAGACGATCAACCTCGTCAGCAAGGAAGGCGTGCAGCTCGCCGCGATCGGCTATCCGCACCTGTCGCGCGACGAGATCTATCACCATCTCGAGCAGTTCTATCGCGAGTTCTACTTCCGTCCGTCGAAGATCTGGGAGATCGTGCGCGAGATGCTGACGAGCTGGGACATGATGAAGCGCCGTCTGCGCGAGGGCGTCGAATTCTTCCGTTTCCTGCGCGCGCACGAGGCCTGATTCGTGACGACGCAGCGGGCGGCGCGGGCGCTCATCTTCACCGCGGACGACTTCGGGCTGCATGAGCGCGTGAACGCGGCGGTCGAGCGCGCGCATCGCGACGGCGTGCTGAACGCCGCGAGCCTCATGGTCGGCGCGCCGGCCGCGCAGGATGCGATCGCGCGCGCGCGGCGGCTGCCGTCGCTCGCGGTCGGGCTGCATCTGGTGCTCGCGGACGGCCCCGCGACGCTGCCCGCGCGCGAGATTCCCGCGCTGGTCGGCGCCGACGGCCGCTTCGGCGACGCGATGGCGAAGGACGGCTGCCGGTTCTTCTTTCTGCCGCACGTGCGCGCGCAACTGCGCCGCGAGATCCGCGCGCAGTTCGAAGCGTTCGCGGCGACCGGCCTGCCGCTCGACCACGTGAACGCGCACAAGCACTTCCATCTGCATCCGACCGTGCTGTCGATGATCGTCGAGATCGGCCGCGACTACGGTCTGCGCGCGGTGCGGCTGCCGTACGAGGCGACTGCGCCCGTGTGGCTGCGGCCGTGGATCGCGCTCGTGCGCGCGCGGCTCGACCGCGCGGGGCTCGCGCATAACGACTACGTGGTCGGCATCGCGCAGACGGGCCGGATGGACGAGGCCGTGCTGCTCGATGCGCTGGCGGCGCTGCCGCCCGGTGTCGGCGAGATCTACTGTCATCCGGCCGAAGCGGGCGACGGGCCGATCACGCCGACGATGGCCGACTACCGTCCCGCCGACGAACTCGACGCGCTGCTGTCGCCGCGCGTTGCCGCGGCGCTCGCGCGCGCGGGCGTCGCGACCGGCGGCTTCGCGGCCGTGTTCGGCACGCGCGACGCGCAGCGGGGCGCACCCGCGGCGCGCAGACCGGGAGCCCAGCCGTCATGAGCAAATGGTTCAAATGGCTCGGCTGGCCGATCGGCATCGGCATCCTGCTCGCGCTGGGGCTGCACGAGGGCATCGGCGACGTGTCGCAGATGCTCGCGCGTGCCGGCTACGCGCTGCTGTGGCTCGTGCCGTTCCACGCGCTGCCGCTGCTGCTCGATGCGTACGCATGGCACGTGCTGCTCGACCGGCGCGGCTCGCTGCCGTTTCTGTGGTGGATCGCGACCGTGCGCGAGGCCGTGAACCGGCTGCTGCCGGTCGTCGGGATCGGCGGCGAACTCGTCGGGATCCGGCTCGCGCGCTGGCAGGTCGCCGATGCGAGTCGCGTGACGGCTTCGGTGATCGTCGAGGTGCTGGTGACGATCGTCGTCCAGTACGCGTTTGCCGCGCTGGGCCTCGTGCTGCTGCTCGCGATGACGAACGCGATGGGCGGCGGCACGATCGGCGTCGCGCTGCTGCTGACGCTGCCGTTGCCCGTGCTCGGCGTCGTGCTGATGCGGCGCGGCGGGATCTTCCATGCGATCGAGCGCTTCGCCGGGCGGCTGCTCGGCGATTCGCACCGGCTGCTGCAAGGCGTCGACGGCCGGCGGCTCGACGCCGACATCGACGCGCTGATGTCGCGCACGCCGCTGCTGTTCTCCGCGTTCTTCTGGCAGCTCGGCGGCTATGTGCTCGGCGCGCTCGAGATCTACTGGGCGCTCGCGCTGCTCGGCCATCCGGTATCGATCGGCGGCGCGATCGCGATCGAAGCGATGACGCAGGCCGTGCGTCATGCGGCCTTCATGGTGCCGGGCGGCCTCGGCGTGCAGGAGGCGACCGTCGTGCTGCTCGCGCAGATGTTCGGCGTCGACCGCGAAACGGCGCTGTCGCTCGCGCTCGTGAAGCGCGGCCGCGAAGTGCTGTTCAGCTGCCTGTCGCTTGCGTCGTGGCAGCTTGCCGAACTCGTGCGCACGCGCCGCCGGCTGCGCGCGGCGAACGCGGCGCCGCAGGCGCCGTCGCCGCGCAAGGCGGAAACCGAAACGATGCACTGAACGAGACGGGCCGCGCGCCCGTCTCGCGCTTTCGGGCCGGCACGGGTATGCTTGCCGCGTGTTTTCTCGACCGGCGTTTCTTCCGATGATTTTTCGTTTCCGGCTGCTTCCCGTGACCGTGCTGGCCGCTGCGCTCGCGCTCGCGGGCTGCGACGACAAGCAAGGCAATCTCGACGTGCAACGTATCAGGGACTTCTTCAACGCGATCAAACCGGCGCCCTTGCTGCTCAAAGGGCTGAAGGTCGGCGAATCGACCGAGGCCGACGTGCGCGCGACGATGGGCAAGCCCGACATCGAGCGGACGTTCACCGACGGCTCGAAGCGGCTCGAATATCCGCGCGGCCCGATGGGCAACCAGACCTGGTTCGTCGATCTCGATCCGAACGGCCGCTACACGGGCGCGACGCAGGTGCTGACCGCCGAGAACTTCGCGAAGGTACGCCCGGGGATGACCGTGGACGAAGTGCGGCGGCTGCTCGGCAAGCCGGGCGAGGTCGCGCAATATCCGCTGAAGCCCGAGACGGTCTGGAGCTGGCGCTGGCTCGAGGACGGCGTGAACACCGACGCATTCTTCAACGTCCATTTCGGTCCGGACGGGCTCGTCTATACGACGTCGCGCTCCGACATCCTGAAAGGCCGCTGAGCGCGCGGCCGGCGCGTCGGCGCACGCGCGCCGCTGGGACGGCCGCGCTGACCGGTTGTGCGCTGTCGTCCGCTATATCGAAAAAGCGACCGAAAAATTGCAAAAAGTCCGCTTCCCGACCCGTCATGTCGCTGTCAGGAAGCGGCTTTTTTCCTTTTGAAACAGCGGGATAGACAGCGCGCGCAAACCGGCCGCCGAATTGCTGCGATGCAGCAAGCGTGCGCAGGGTGGTTTGAGGCAATCAATTTCGCTTGCGACTATCCGCGTCAGCACGGTGCGGGAAGGGATTCGCGCCGGCATTGATTCCAAGATCCAGGAGACGCGCGTGTTCCTTTACGGCTTTGGTCCCGTCCTGTGGGCCGGCACCGTGCAGACCATCGAGCTGTCGGTGCTGTCGCTCGCCACTGCGGTGG
Organism: Burkholderia sp. BC1; assembly: GCF_052683555.1. Lineage (NCBI taxonomy): Bacteria > Pseudomonadati > Pseudomonadota > Betaproteobacteria > Burkholderiales > Burkholderiaceae > Burkholderia > Burkholderia sp. BC1. The sequence goes on along the minus strand of NZ_JBQYLP010000066.1, from coordinate 3,286 downwards.
CGCTGGGGCTGATCGGCGCGGTGGCGAAGCTGTCGCACAATCGGGTGCTGCGAGCGATCGCGACCGGTTATACGACGCTGATTCGCTCGGTGCCCGATCTCGTTCTGATGTTGCTGCTGTTCTACAGCATCCAGATCTGGCTGAACCAGTTCACCGACCTGGTCGGCTGGACCCAGATCGACATCGATCCGTTCGTTGCCGGCGTGTTGACGCTCGGCTTCATCTACGGCGCGTACTTCACCGAAACGTTTCGCGGCGCGTTCCTCGCCGTGCCGCGCGGCCAGCTCGAGGCGGGCGCCGCGTACGGGATGAGCGGTGCGCGCGTGTTCGTGCGGATCCTGTTTCCGCAGATGATGCGCTTTGCGTTGCCGGGGATCGGCAACAACTGGCAGGTGCTCGTGAAGGCGACCGCGCTGGTGTCGATCATCGGCCTCGCGGACGTCGTGAAGGCCGCGCAGGACGCCGGCAAGAGCACGTTCAACATGTTCTTCTTCATCCTCGTCGCGGCGCTGATCTATCTCGCGATCACGACCGTTTCCAACCTCGTGCTGATCCAGCTCGAGAAGCGTTATTCCATGGGCGTGCGGCACGCAGAACTATGATCGAGATCCTTCAGGAATTCGGCAAGGCGTTCCTTTACTGGGACGGCCAGCGCCTCTCCGGCCTTGCGGTGACGCTGTGGCTGCTCGTTGCGTCGATCTCGCTCGGCTTCGTGTGTGCGGTGCCGCTCGCGGTCGCGCGCGTGTCGAAGAAGAAGTGGGTGTCGATGCCGGTGCGGTTCTACACCTACGTGTTTCGCGGCACGCCGCTCTACGTGCAGCTGCTGCTCATGTACACGGGCATGTACAGCCTCGAGTTCGTGCGTTCGCACTCGCTGCTCGATGCGTTTTTCAGGAGCGGCTTCAACTGCGCGATTCTCGCGTTCGCGCTGAACACCTGTGCGTACACGACCGAGATCTTCGCCGGTGCGATCCGCGCGATTCCGCACGGCGAGGTCGAGGCCGCGCGGGCGTACGGGATGACGCCGTTCACGATGTATCGCCGCGTGATCCTGCCGTCGGCGCTGCGCCGTGCGCTGCCGCTGTACAGCAACGAGGTGATCCTGATGCTGCATGCGACGACCGTCGCGTTCACGGCCACCGTGCCCGACATCCTGAAGGTCGCGCGCGACGCCAATTCGGCGACGTACATGGCGTTCCAGTCGTTCGGGATCGCCGCGCTGATCTATCTTGCGGTATCGTTCGCACTCGTCGCGGCGTTTCGCCGTGCGGAGCGCCACTGGCTCGCGTATCTCGCGGCCGGCCGTCATTGATTTCACTTCGAGGAGAGCCAGTTGGCCGAGATCACTCAAACGAGCGCTTCCATCAAGCTTGCCGCGCTCGACATCCATAAGCGCTACGGCGACAACGAGGTGCTCAAGGGCGTGTCGCTGAACGCGAAGGCGGGCGACGTCATCAGCATCATCGGCGCGAGCGGCTCGGGCAAGAGCACGTTCCTGCGCTGCATCAATTTTCTCGAGCGGCCGAATGCGGGGCAGATCGTCGTCGACGGCGAGGCCGTGCGCACGAAGACCGACCGTGCCGGCGCGCTGGAAGTGGCCGACCACAAGCAGTTGCAGCGCATCCGCACGAAGCTTGCGATGGTGTTCCAGCACTTCAATCTGTGGGCGCACATGACGGTGCTCGAGAACGTGATGGAAGCGCCCGTGCACGTGCTCGGCATTTCGAAGAAGGAAGCCGAGGAGCGCGCGCGCGAGTATCTCGAGAAGGTCGGTCTGGCGCCGCGCGTCGAGAAGCAGTATCCGTCGCACCTGTCGGGCGGCCAGCAGCAGCGTGTCGCGATTGCGCGCGCGCTGGCGATGCACCCGGACGTGATGCTGTTCGACGAGCCGACGTCGGCGCTCGATCCGGAGCTTGTAGGCGAAGTGCTGAAGGTGATGCAGAAGCTCGCCGAGGAAGGCCGCACGATGATCGTCGTCACGCATGAGATGGGTTTCGCGCGCAACGTGTCGAACCACGTGATGTTCCTGCATCAGGGGCGCACGGAGGAAGAGGGCGATCCGAAGGAGGTGCTGGTGCGGCCGCAGAGCGAGCGCCTGAAGCAATTCCTGTCGGGCAGTCTGAAGTAACGCGCGCGCAGGTTCGCTTCGTGGTACCGGTGTCTCGTCCCGCAGGCGCCACCCGCACGACGCAGGTGGCGATCGTTGCATTGCCGCCCGTGTCGATGTCGGGCGTGGGTCCGATCGTCGATGCGTTGCACCTGGCGAACGAGATCGACGGGCGGCTGCTGTACCGGTGGCAGGTGTGTTCGTGGGACGGGCGGCCGGTGCCGCTTGCCGGCGGTGCGCAATGGCATGCCGATGCGGCGTTCAACGATGCGATTGCGTGCGACTGGCTGATCGTGATTTCCGAGCGGTTTCAGCAGTTTGCCGATTACCGGCTGTTTCTCGCGAGTCTGGCGCGGGTCGGGCAGCGCACGCCGCTCGTGAGCGGGATTCACCACGGCGTGTGGTGGCTTGCGATGGCGGGGCAGTTGTCCGGTTATCGCGTGAGCGTGAACTGGGAGACGTATCAGCAGTTCGCCGAGCAGTTCGAGCGATCGATCGTCACGCAGCAGATCTTCGAGATCGATCGCGATCGGGCGACGTGTGCCGGCGGGCAGGCGACTGTCGATTTCATGCTGGCGATGATCGGCCGCGAGCATGGGCCGGAGCTGTCGGAGCGGATTGCCGATGCGCTCGGGGCCGGTACGCTGCGTAGCGGCGAGGAGCGGCAGCGGATTCCGTTCGTGACTGCGCCGGGCGAGCGGCATCCTCGGCTCAACGATGCGTTGCTGCTGATGGAAGCGAATATCGAGGATCCGCTGACGACCGATGAAATCGCGGGATTGGTCGGCGTGTCGCGGCGGCAGCTCGAGCGGCTCTTTCGGCAGTATCTCGGCGCGATGCCCTCCAAGTATTACCTCAATCTGCGATTGCTCAAGGCGCGCACCCAGTTGCAGCGGACCAGCAAGTCGGTCGTTCAGGTCAGTCTCGCATGCGGGTTTTCTTCGGCTGCGCATTTTTCCAATGCGTATCGCGAGCGGTTCGGGGTGACGCCGCGGGAGGATCGAAGGGCGTGGCTCGAGAAGCAGACGGGCGGCGGCAGTGAACCACGGGCGGGGGCGCTCGTCGAGCGCGGGAAGGATTGAGGGGGCGTGGGCGTTCGCTTTGGGGGCGGTCCGCTGGCGTTGGCCATGAAGCACCTGGGATCGTGTCGGTCTATTAGCGTCGCCCCTGCGCGGGGCG
>NZ_JBQYLP010000065.1:0-31739 GCF_052683555.1 Burkholderia sp. BC1 | reverse complement strand
AGACTGATCACGTTCGCCGAAACGATTGATCACCATCGCCGAAATCCGCAACATAACCGGTTTGCGCGGCCTTTCAGGACTTGGACCGTAGACATCCGTGAATATCGAGTCGTTGATGTTGCCGCAGTTCTTTGGCGGCACATGATCTGCCGTCAGCGGACCGTGCGTTCGGCAAATCGCACAGTAACCTACCTTCGGCCCACGGTTCGAAAATCGTTCTGCGAGATTCTTTGAATAGTCGGCCATGACCTGATGGAAGTCGTATCCGGTTCAATCCGGCAGCAGCTCCGCTCTCAGCTTACGAGCGGTCCTGTCGATCCAGACCCGGCAATGAACGTCTTTGCTGTCCGCATCTTGCGGACGAATCTGAATGTGAAGATTCGTCCCTGTACCCGACACCCTGCACACGTTGCCGCCCCAACAATTGCCATCCGGGCCGTTCAGACCGATGTCTTGGTCATCGGGATTCGGCGGTTCGCGCGAGAACCAATACGCAACGAACACGATCTTCTTCGACTTCGGCGGGAGATCGAACTTCTCCACGAAACGCGGGCCGGTCGATCCATCATATAGCGGGGCGTTCATCACGTGGGCAATGCAGTCCTTCCAATACACGTCCGAACGGTTTCTGACGACAGTTGCCACACTGTAGCCACGAATCTTATCGTTGAAGGTGAAGTCCGGCGACAGCACGTCGTCAGTGATCGACAATGCAAGCGGCTGCATGTATCGCCGGGTCTTGAAGAAGCCGACTATCGCGTAGAAGCCCAAGCCAATGACAAAGCCGCCGACCGCCCCGATGACGTTGTTTGTGAACTGGTCGTTGCTCGCGCCGACGCCGAACTTGGCAAGCATGAAGCCACCAAAGGACCCACCGAACAGCGTAAGCCAGCCGAATGTCTGCGCGAACGCATCGTGAATCGTGTACCAAAGCCATCGCCGCATGAACAACCGCGTTCGCTTCCAGTTCATTCGACTTTCCCCGAGATCAGCCAATCATGCAGTCAGTGCGTCCGGCGTGTCCTTCGCTTCCGTCAACTGGCCGACAGTCGGACCCGGCGACTGAACATCGAGACGTGGCAACGACTTCACGATCTTCATCGTTTCGAGACTGACTGTCACAACCCGTTGGAACAGTTCCAAGGGGTAGCGTGGATTGTTCATCGTTTCGATGGCGTAGTCGTTCGCGTCGTTGACGATGCCGCTATCCTTGTCCACCTTGACGCACTGGCGCTCGACAACCCAATCCAGCGCCGGTTTGCCGTTCACCACGTATTCGTAGGCTTCCAACGGGATGCCCTTGACCGTGATCTTGTCGTTGTAGATCAACGTGCTCAGGTCCTTGTCCTTGCCGTTCTTGCCATACCGCATCTTCTCGACCCGGTAGTCCGCGTCGGTCAACAGCAATCCGCCACCTTCGATCTGCAACGGGTACATCTCGACCGTTTCATAGTTGACGTGCAGGTCCGCCAGCTTCCGACCAGCCTTCGAGAAGGCCCAAAAGTCGGCAGCAGTCTTCACGCATGGGATGCGCGGTAGTTCCTTCCGAAGCGTATCACCGTATCGTTCACGATAGTCCGGGGAATGCAGCAAGCCATAGACGTAATAGAACACGTCTTCCTTGGTGATCGCTTGGCCCGGATATGCAGCCTGAAAGTGCGTCAGCCCTTCATCCGTCAGTGCGTCTCGACGTTCGCGGTGCGCCCCGGCTGCGGTCGGCGCTTCGAACAGTTCGGCGTTTGGCGACGCTTCCGTGATTTCATCAGCAGGTTCGCTATACAGGTACAACGGGAAGCATTGAGAACCGTCGATGTCCGCTGTATGGAGACTTGGCACGCTATTGACCATTAACGCGGTGAACGCTGTACGCCCGCCAGTACCTGACAAGACGATGACCAGATTTTCGGCAGCGGCGTCAGGGAATATGCGCGGCATCTGGTACACCCTTTCATTGAAGCGGCGACTGTAGTAAAGCCACTGCTTACCAAACGGGCGATACACGCTTGTCGTCAGGCATGTTTCTTCGAAGGAAAGGCTGCGGCCTTTCGATAAATCCTGTTTGAGACTATGGGTCCAACTGATTCGCGTTGGGTCCGTGTCGATGAACCCGCTCACCTTGTCTTCCCGAGCCTTCTTGTCGAGTCCCGCAGTAGCATGAATGAACCGGGCTACTTCACTGTTGTACGCGTCAATCATGCGGGTCATGTTCGCGGCGACGGCGGACTTGGAAGAGTTGTAACACCAAGCATCGCGCTGAGTTTTGACGCCACCCGAGTAACTTTCGAACAGCGCCTGTGGCTCTTTTCCGTCCTTGTCGCCGAGCGCAATGTACTCCCCGAAGCCGTCGTCCCGCTGCTTCAACCAATCTCCGTGCTGGTCAGGCGTGATCGACCGCCAGCCACCCACTTGCGTGATTCCGTCGATGCTACCGAAGGTGCTGATCCTGGCTAGTTTCTCTTCGCGCGTCAGGTAGTCACCGATGTCATGGAAGAAAATCTGGCCGTGCTGTGCGGCGTCCGGGTTCTTGACCAAGATGGAGATGGCAATCGGTGCGCGGCTGCCGCCACCAAAAATCTTGCCGCCTTCCCTGCGCGACACTTCACCGGAAGTTCTCTGATTTCCCCGCAGGTGGAACACGTGGATGCTGCTGAACTCGTCAGCCAAACACTTTCGCAAGCCATCGGCCGTGTTTGCTTCAAGGAACCCTGCATTGGTCACGAAGCCGATCACACCGCTCTTGCCGATCCGGTCGCTGGCCCACCGGATCGCACGAATGTAACTGTCATACAGCGCGTTCTTGTTCGTGGCACTGGACCGCTCGGCATAGGTGCTTCGGATGCGACTGTCGAGATGCGGGTACGCCACATTCTGGTTGTTGTCGTTCGCGCTGTCCTGACCGGCTGAATAGGGCGGGTTGCCCATGATGACCCGGATGTCGAGCTTCTTCTGGCGCTTACGGCGGGCACTGTTGCTCGCTTGTACCGCATCTACCAAGTCTTCCTTTTCATAAAGCTGAAAGGTATCCGCAAGGCAGATGCCTTCGAACGGCTGGTATTTACCACCGACGATGCCGTGGTACACGGCTTCTATGTTGATGCACGCTATGTAATAAGCCAGCAGCACAATCTCGTTCGCGTGGATTTCGTGCTTGTACTTGTGCGGCAGTTCTTCTGGCTTGATAAGACCACTTTGCAGCAAACGCGTCACGAACGTGCCCGTACCGACGAACGGGTCGATGATGTGGACGCCCTTGCTACCCAAGGTCTGGCCGAACTCGGTCTTCAAGACATCCGCGACGCTATGGATGATGAAGTCCACAACTTCCACCGGTGTATAGACGATCCCCAAGCGTTCGGTCATCTTCGGGAAAGCATTTCGGAAGAACTTATCGTAAAGTTCGACGACGATCTTCTGCTTGCCCGCCGCGTTGTCGATACCTTCCGCCCGCAGTTTCACGCTCTCGTAGAATCGTTCGAGCGTGTCGGCTTCTTTATCCAAGCGGTGTTCGTGCAGTACATCCAGCACGCTCTGCATCGCCAGCGACATCGGGTTATGCTTCGCGAAGCTGTAGTCGGCGAACAAGGCGTCGAATACCGGCTTGGTGATGAGATGCTGCGCCAGCATCTCGATGATCTCGCCGTCCGTGATGCTGCCGTTCAAGTCGTCGCGCAGTTCGGCGGCGAATGAATCGAACGCTTGCCGTTCCTTCGTGTTCTCCGGGTTCTCGATGATGCCAGTGATGCGGTCGATGTGGGTCCGGGCAATCTTCGCGATGTCGCTCGCCCAGTCTTCCCAGTGGTGACGGTTGCCGACCTTCTGAACCAGCTTGGCATAGATGGCCTTCTCGATCTCGCCGATCTCGAATTCCAGTTCGTGCTGTTCCTGCGGCGTGCGCTTCTTGACCGCTTCGCCGATGGTGAAGCCGCCCTTACCAGCGTCCTTGTTCTTCGTCCCGTTGTTGGCTTTCTGCTGCTTCTTCTGAATCTTGTCGGTGATCGCGATGACTTCCATCTTGCTGGTGTCTCTGCCGATCAGGTCGAGCTTATTCACCATCGCGTCAAAGCGGTCATCGTGCGAACGCAGCGCTTGCAGGACCTGCCAGACGACGGCGTAGGTCTTGTTATCGTTTAGGGCTTCGTGCGGTTCGACGCCAGCCGGAATCACCACCGGCAGGACCACATACCCGCGCTTCTTCCCCGGTGCGTTGCGCATCACGCGACCAACCGACTGCACCACGTCAACCTGCGAATTACGCGGTGTCAGGAACAGCACGGCATCCAGTGCGGGAACGTCCACACCTTCGGACAGGCATCGGACGTTACTGAGAATGCGACAGGTGTTCTCGGGTGTTTCGGCTTTCAACCATGCCAGCTTCGCTTCCTTCTCGCTGGCGTTCATGCCGCCGTCAACGTGTTCGGCTTCGCAGTGGAGCCGCGCCACCTGTTCGAACTCTTCCGTCTCTTCAGATTCTTGATACGCTTCGACGACCGCTTGGAACATCCCAGCGATCTGTTTCGAACTGACCTTGTGCGTCTTGGCACCTTTCGAGACTTCGATGACCTGACAGAAGGCCACTGCACGTTTCATGGGATCACCGTCGCCAACCAAGTCTTCGGTCAATCCCTGCTTCGACAGCGCCTTCCAACAGCCCACGATCTTGGCAGCATCGTCCACCTTCAACTGGTTGTTCTCATCGCGCAGCAGGTCTTGCAGACGCCGGTTGACGTGCGTCTCTTCGACTGCCAGCACGATCACCTTGTAATCCACCAGCAACCCGCGCTTCACGGCTTCCGAGAAGGTGATGACGAACAGTTCGTCGCCGTACAGGGCCTTGTCGTCCATCGAGCAAAGCGCCACGTTGTCCCGTTCAGCCGTGGCCTTGGCTGAATCCCCATAGATACGTGGCGTCGCCGTCATGTACAGGCGCTTGGCGGCGCAGATGTAATCGGCGTCGTGGACCCGAACGAAGGTGCTTTCGTCATCGTCGCCGAACGTTGCGCCGGTGGTGCGGTGCGCTTCATCGCAGACGATCAGGTCGAAGTCGGCCATCCCGAACTGCTTCTGCGCACGGCTGATTACGTCGATAGAGTGGTACGTGCTGAACACGACGCTCATGTGCGACGCGTCGTGCCGCTTCGCCATCTCTGCCGCCAGTCGGGCCGAATCAGTGGTGGCCGGATAGCGCAGTTCGTGGACGAAGGTTTGCACCATGTCGTCTTCTTTCTTGCGCTTCTTGCCAACGTCGCTGTCCGAGCAAACCGCGAAGCTATGAAGCGGCGTCGCGCTTTCCTGCGTCCATTCGGTCAGGGATTGGGAAAGCAGCGATAGGCTCGGGACAAGGAAAAGCACCCGCTTGCCCGCACCGGCCATCGCTTCGGCGATCTTCAGCGCAGTCATCGTTTTGCCCGTACCGCAGGCCATTATCAGCTTGCCACGGTCGGCAGTTGCCAAACCGTGAACGACTGCGTTCAGCGCATTGGTCTGGTGCGGGCGCAGTTCCTTCTTCGCCTTGATGACCGGCGCGGCCTTGGGATGGTACTGGCCCCAATCGATCTGGCTTTCTTCAAGGGCGGTCAGGTCGATCTTGCTGACCGGTGGCTGCTGATCCAGCAAGGCATCTTCGGCGTGTTCGCTCCAATGATTCGTCGTGGCGACGATGATCCGGCGCGTGAATGGCTTCTTGCCCGATGCCGTGAAGAAGCTATCAATGTCGCTCTTCTGGACCTTATGGTCCGGCGCAAACAGCTTGCACTGGATCGCGTGGTACTCGGCGGTGCCCTGTGTCTTCGCCACAAGGTCGATGCCAGTGTCCCGCTTGTCCAACCCTTGCAAGTCGGCCCATTCCGCATAAGTCCAGACATCGCTGTACAGATCGCGGTACGTGGCTTCATTCCGCAAATAGGTGACGATCAACTCTTCGAAGTAGGTTCCTTTCTCCCGTTCAGTAACGGCAGTGTGGCGGAAGGTATCGAGTAGTTTTTCGAGTGCGGTCATAGGTGTTGTTGCTTGCGTTATGGCGCTTCAGCCATGAAGCCGCCATTATGCCTTTCGGCCAATCAACCGACACCTGACGAATTCGCGAAGCACGGCCCGAAAGGCGATACCCCCGGGGTAGGTGGGCGCATGATTGTGTGTTCTTCACCACAACATTGCGATCTCGGGGCTGCACGTCGGGCTGGTCGGCGCATTGGCGGGCGCGCTCGCGTCGGCGGTGTGGCGTCGGTTGCACCGGCACGGGCGGGCCGCGACGCTCGCGCTGCCCGCACCGTACGTCGCCGCGCTGGCGGCGCTTGCCGCGGCGGGCGGCTACGCGGCGCTAGCGGGATTCAACGTGCCCGCGCAACGCGCGTGGTGGATGATCGCCGCGGGCGGCGTCGCGTATCTGGCCGGCCGCAGCGTGCCGACGTCCGCGGTGCTGTGCGCGGCGCTCGGCGGCGTGCTGCTCGCCGATCCGTGGGCCGTGCTGTCGGCCGGGTTCTGGCTGTCGTTCGGTGCGGTCGCGGTGATCCTGCTGTCCGTGGCCGGCTGGCGCGCGGTACGCGAACACGAGGCCGACACCGACGGCGAAGCGCCCGGCGCGATGCGGCGGCTGCACATGTGGGCGATGCGTGCGCTGCACCGCCTCGCCGACGCCGCCCGCGTGCAGTACGCGGTGACGATCGGCCTCGCGCCGCTGACGGCCGCATGGTTTGCGCAGATCTCGCTATCGGGGCCGCTCGGCAACGCGTTCGCGATTCCGTGGGTCAGTTTCGTCGTGACGCCGACCGTGCTTGCCGGCCTCGTGCTGCCCGCGCCGCTCGACGCGGCGATGCTGCGGCTCGCGCATGCGTCGCTCGAACCGATGATGACGCTGCTGGCACGGCTCGCCGCGTGGCCGGCCGGCGTGATGTGGCTGCGCATGCCGGACGTGCCCGTGCTCGTGCTCGCGTGCGTCGGCGTCGTCTGGATGCTGATGCCGCGCGGCTGGCCGTTGCGCTGGGCGGCGCCGCTCACGTGGCTGCCGCTCGTCGCGCCCGCGCCCGACGCACCGCCCGTCGGCGCGTTCCGGCTGACCGTGCTCGACGTCGGGCAGGGCACGTCGGTGCTCGTCGAAACCGCGCGCCGCACGCTGCTGTTCGATGCAGGGCCGGGCGCCGAATCGACGCACGCGGGGCAGCGGATCGTCGCGCCGTCGCTGCGTGCGCGCGGCATCCGCACGCTCGATACGCTCGTGCTGAGCCACGCGGACAGCGACCATACGGGCGGCGCGCCGGCCGTCTACGGCGCGGCCGACGTGCGGCAGCTGCTGGCCGGCATTCCGGCCGGTCACGCGCGATGGCGCGATGCGCAGGCGGCCGGCGTGGCCGACCGCGTGCCGTGCGCGGCGGGGCAGCGCTGGCGCTGGGACGGTGTCGATTTCACGGTGCTGTGGCCGCCGGGCGGCCCGCGTGCGGGGCCGTCGAACCGGCAGTCGTGCGTGCTGCGCATCGACGCGGGCGCCACGTCGGCATTGCTGACCGGCGACATCGACGCGTACGCGGAGCGCCGGCTCGTCGATACCATGCGCGACGCGCTGGCCGCGCAGATCCTCGTCGTTCCGCACCACGGCAGCCGGACCTCGTCGGTCGAGCCTTTCCTCGACTCGGTCGGGCCGCGCGTCGCGGTATTTCCTGTAGGCTATCGAAACCATTTCGGGCACCCGCACCGCACGGTCATCGCGCGCTATGCGGCGCGCGGCATTCCGTTGCCGCGCACCGATCGCGACGGCGCGGTGCGCTTCGACGTCGGGCCGGCCGAGCGCGGATTCGGATTCGCGCGCTACCGCGATGAGCGACGCCGGTACTGGATGGACCGCTGACGCAGGCATGCGACGGCGCGGGGCGCGCGGCCGGCCGCGCGCGCGGCGACACAAGAGACAACGGCGTTTGAAGGACATTCTGCATTTCTCGCATGCGAACGGCTTTCCGGCCTCGACGTACCGGACGCTCTTCGCCGAACTCGCGGACGACTACGAGCTGCGCTACATCGAGCGGATCGGCCACGACCGTCGCTATCCGGTGACGCGCGACTGGCCGCATCTCGTCGAGCAACTGCTCGACGACATCGGCAGCCGCTACGAGCGTCCCGTCTGGCTCGTCGGCCATTCGCTCGGTGGATACCTGTCGCTGATGGCGGCCCTGAAGAAGCCGCACTGGGTGCGCGGCGTCGTGATGCTCGATTCGCCGATCATCGCGGGGTGGCGTGCCGGCGCGTTGCGCGCGACGCAGTGGGCGGGGCTCGACGAGCGGCTGTCGCCGGCCGCCGCGACGCGCAACCGCCGCACGCACTGGGCGAGCCGCGACGAAGCGTGGCGGCACTTTCGCGAGAAGCCGGCGTTTGCACGCTGGGACGAACGGATGCTCGCCGACTACATCGACTACGGGATTCCGCAGGTGGACCCCGACGGCACGCGCGCGCTCGCGTTCGATCGGCAGATCGAATACCTGATCTACCGGACGCTGCCGCACACGCTCGGCCCGCGGCTCGCGCACGGCGCGCCGGTGCCGCTCGGCTTTCTGGCCGGCACGCGTTCGCGCGAGGTGCGGCAGGTCGGGCTCGACGCGACGTGGCGCGCGGCGCGCGGGCGCATCGAATGGATCGAGGGCAGCCATCTGTTCCCGATGGAGCGCCCGCTCGAGACGGCCCGCGCATTGCAGCGGATGCTGAATTCGCTGCGCGCGGACGAAGCGGCGCAGCCGCTCGCGCAGAGCGCGTGACGCGCGACGGCGGCCGCGCCGCAGGCCGGCGCGGGGCGCCGGTCGCGGCCGGCCCGCGCGGCTGACGCGTCCGCGCGCGGCACAGCGCGAAGGGGCGCGATCATCGCGTCAATTGCTGAGAGAAGGGCGGGCTTTACGGTATAATCCGTTTTTCCCGCGAGCATCCAGCGATGACCAAATATGTTTTCGTCACCGGCGGCGTAGTTTCTTCCCTCGGCAAGGGCATTGCCGCCGCCTCTCTCGCCGCGATCCTCGAATCGCGCGGTCTGAAAGTCACCCTCCTCAAACTCGATCCCTACATCAACGTCGACCCCGGCACGATGAGCCCGTTTCAGCACGGCGAAGTGTTCGTGACGGAAGACGGCGCAGAGACGGATCTCGACCTCGGCCACTATGAGCGCTTCATCAGCACGAAGATGCGCAAGGCCAACAACTTCACGACCGGCCAGATCTACGAATCGGTGATCCGCAAGGAGCGCCGCGGCGACTATCTCGGCAAGACCGTGCAGGTCATCCCGCACATCACGAACGAGATCCAGGCGTTCATCGAGCGCGGCGCGGCGTCGGCCACCTGCGGCGAGCCGGATGTCGCGATCGTCGAGATCGGCGGCACGGTCGGCGACATCGAGTCGCTGCCGTTCCTCGAGGCCGCGCGCCAGATGAGCCTGCGCCTCGGCCGCAACAGCGCGTGCTTCGTGCACCTGACGCTCGTGCCGTACATCGCGACGGCCGGCGAACTGAAGACGAAGCCGACGCAGCACAGCGTGCAGAAGCTGCGCGAGATCGGCATCTCGCCGCACGTGCTGCTGTGCCGCGCCGACCGCCGCATCCCCGACGACGAATCGAAGAAGATTTCGCTGTTCTCGAACGTGCCGGAAGACGCGGTGATCTCCGTGTGGGACGTCGACAGCATCTACAAGATTCCGCAGATGCTGCACGACCAGGGCCTCGACCGCATCATCTGCGAGGAACTGAAACTGTCGCCGAAGGACGCCGACCTCAGCATGTGGTCGGAGCTCGTCGAGAAGCTCGAGAATCCGAAGCACGAAGTGACGATCGGCATGGTCGGCAAGTACGTCGATCTGACCGAGTCGTACAAGTCGCTGATCGAGGCGCTGCGCCACGCGTCGCTGCACACGTCGACGAAGGTCAACATCGAGTACATCGACTCGGAAGAGATCGAGACGGACGGCGTCGACAGCCTCAAGCATCTCGACGCGGTGCTGGTGCCGGGCGGCTTCGGCCGTCGCGGGACCGAAGGCAAGATCGCGGCGATCCGCTATGCGCGCGAAGCGAAGGTGCCGTATCTCGGCATCTGCCTCGGCATGCAGCTCGCGGTGATCGAATTCGCGCGCGACGTCGTCGGCCTGAAGCAGGCGAATAGCACGGAATTCGATCCGGACACGCCGGAACGCGTGGTCGCGCTGATCACCGAGTGGTACGACCGCGAAGGCAAGGTCGAGACGCGCACGGAGGATTCCGATCTCGGCGGCACGATGCGCCTCGGCTCGCAGCGCTGCCCGATCAAGCCCGGCACGCTCGCGGAAGAGATTTACGGCAAGGACGTGAACGAGCGTCACCGCCACCGTTATGAAGTCAATAACCGCTTCGTGCCCCAGCTCGAAAGCGGCGGCCTTATCATCAGCGCGCGTACCCCGAGCGAGGATCTGCCGGAAATGATGGAACTGCCGCGTTCGATGCACCCGTGGTTCGTCGGCGTCCAGTTCCACCCGGAATTCACGTCGACGCCGCGTGACGGTCACCCCCTGTTCAAGTCGTTCGTCGAAGCCGCGCTCGCCAACAAGGAAGCGCGCGCCGGAGTGCAAGCATGAAGCTGTGCGATTTCGAGGTCGGTCTCGACAAGCCTTTCTTCCTGATCGCGGGTACCTGCGTCGTCGAATCGGAGCAAATGACGATCGACACCGCCGGCCGCCTGAAGGAAATCTGCGCGAAGCTGAACATTCCGTTCATCTACAAGTCGTCCTATGACAAGGCGAACCGCAGTTCCGGCAAGTCGTTTCGCGGCCTCGGAATGGACGAGGGGCTGCGGATCCTGTCCGAGGTGAAGCGCCAGCTCGGCCTGCCGGTGCTGACCGACGTGCATTCGATCGACGAGATCGAGCAGGTCGCGTCGGTCGTCGACGTGCTGCAGACGCCGGCGTTCCTGTGCCGCCAGACGGACTTCATCCACGCGTGCGCACGCTCGGGCAAGCCGGTCAACATCAAGAAAGGCCAGTTTCTCGCGCCGCACGACATGAAGAACGTGATCGACAAGGCGCGCGACGCCGCGCGTGAGGCCGGTCTGTCGGAAGACCGCTTCATGGCGTGCGAGCGCGGCGTCTCGTTCGGCTACAACAACCTCGTGTCCGACATGCGCTCGCTCGCGATCATGCGCGAGACGAACGCGCCGGTCGTGTTCGACGCGACGCATTCGGTGCAGTTGCCGGGCGGGCAGGGCACGAGCTCGGGCGGCCAGCGCGAATTCGTGCCGGTGCTCGCACGTGCGGCGGTCGCGACCGGCGTCGCGGGGCTGTTCATGGAAACGCATCCGAATCCGGCCGAAGCGAAGTCGGACGGTCCGAATGCGGTGCCGCTGAACCGGATGAGCGCGCTGCTCGAAACGCTCGTCACGCTCGACCAGGCCGTGAAGCGCGGTCCGTTCCTGGAAAACGATTTCAATTAAAGACCGAATGAACCTTGCGGCGGCTTCGGGCGTCAGTAGCGAAAGCAGTCCCGGCGCGCAGGCCGTCGCAGCTTGAAGAATCCATCGTCATTCTCAGAGGAAACCCATGAGTGCAATCGTAGATATCATCGGCCGCGAGATTCTGGATTCGCGCGGCAACCCCACCGTCGAATGCGACGTGCTGCTCGAATCGGGCACGATGGGCCGCGCGGCGGTGCCGTCGGGCGCGTCCACCGGCTCGCGCGAAGCGATCGAACTGCGTGACGGCGAGGCCGGCCGCTACAACGGCAAGGGCGTGTTGAAGGCCGTCGAGCACATCAACACGGAAATCTCCGAAGCCATCATGGGCCTCGACGCGTCGGAACAGGCGTTCCTCGACAAGACGCTGCTCGAGCTGGACGGCACCGACAACAAGTCGCGCCTCGGCGCGAACGCGATGCTGGCCGTGTCGATGGCCGTCGCGAAGGCGGCGGCCGAAGAAGCCGGCCTGCCGCTGTACCGCTACTTCGGCGGCTCGGGCGCGATGCAGCTGCCTGTCCCGATGATGAACATCGTCAACGGCGGCGCGCACGCGAACAACAGCCTGGACATCCAGGAATTCATGATCGTTCCGGTCAGCCAGCCGACGTTCCGCGAAGCGCTGCGCTGCGGCGCCGAAGTGTTCCACGCGCTGAAGAAGATCCTGAGCGACCGCGGCATGAGCACCGCCGTCGGCGACGAAGGCGGCTTCGCGCCGAACTTCGGCAGCAACGACGAGTGCCTGTCGACGATCCTGCAGGCGATCGAGAAGGCCGGCTATCGCGCGGGCGAAGACGTGCTGCTCGCGCTCGACTGCGCGGCATCCGAGTTCTATCACGACGGCAAGTACCAGCTCGCGGGCGAAGGTCTGCAGCTGTCGTCGGCCGAATTCACCGACTACCTCTCGACGCTCGCCGACAAGTTCCCGATCGTGTCGATCGAAGACGGCATGCACGAAAGCGACTGGGACGGCTGGAAGCTGCTGACCGATCGCCTCGGCAAGAAGGTTCAGCTCGTCGGCGACGATCTGTTCGTCACGAACACGCGGATCCTGAAGGAAGGCATCGAGAAGGGCATCGCGAACTCGATCCTGATCAAGATCAACCAGATCGGTACGCTGACCGAAACGTTCGCGGCGATCGAGATGGCCAAGCGCGCGAGCTACACGGCCGTGATCTCGCACCGTTCGGGCGAAACGGAAGACTCGACGATCGCCGACATCGCGGTCGGCCTGAACGCCGGTCAGATCAAGACGGGTTCGCTGTCGCGCAGCGACCGCATCTCGAAGTACAACCAGCTGCTGCGCATCGAGGAAGATCTCGGCGACATCGCGAGCTACCCGGGCAAATCGGCTTTCTATAACCTGCGCTAACGCGCTACTATCGGGTTCGTCATCTCGACGCCGCTCTGTGCCGACGCGCGGAGCGGCGCTTCTTATATCTGCGTCTTCTACATGCGGCTTGTCACTGTCGTCCTGATTGTCCTGCTGGCGCTCATTCAGTACCCCCTATGGTGGGGACACGGCGGCTGGCTGCGGGTGCACGAGTTGCGTCAGCAACTTGACGACCAGCTTCAGAAGAATGCGGACGAGAAGCTGCGCAACGAGCGCATCGCAGGCGAAGTGCAGGATCTGCAGAGCGGCACGGCCGCCATCGAGGAGCGCGCGCGTTACGAGATGGGGATGGTGAAGGACGGCGAAGTGTTCGTGCAGTTCGTGTCGCCGAATGCGCCGCCCACGCCGGTCGGCAACACGCCGTCGAATACGTCGACGCGCGGCGTCGTCTCGGCGGCGCCGGTGCGCGTGGTCCCGAACCCGCAGTCGATCGCGAAGCCGTCGCGGCATCACGGCGGCGACAAGGGCAAGGCCGCGCATCATTGAGTGCGCATGAGCCGATCCATTGAAAAAGCGCGGGAAATACCGCGCTTTTTTATTTCCTGCCGAGTGTCAATCGGCGGCGATGCCGGTGTGCGTTACCACCACCAGCCCGGATAGCCGTAGCTGATGCCGGTTCCCCAGCGATTGCCCCATCCGCCGTAATACCCGCCATACACGGTGACGGGCGGCGCCGCATAGTACGACCACGCGCGGGCGGCGGCCTCGGCCGCCATCGCGTTGTTCTGGTCGCGCAGCACTTGCTTGTCGATTTCGTCGTAGCGCTTGCGCTCGGCGGCCGACAGCACGGGCGGCTGCCCCGACGATGCGCCGGGCTCCGGCAGCCGGCTCAGGATCGTGGACGACGGCTGCACCGCGCAGCCGGCAATGGCGAGCGTGCCGGCGGCGGCGCTCGTCAGGACGAAGAGGCGAAACGGGCGGTTCATGCGATTCTCCTGCAGCGCGCCGCCGGCGGGAAACGATCGGCGCCGTGGGCCGAGGCCCCGGCGCCTGACCGCAGTGCGGCGCTCTCGTGCGTCATTATGCGCCCGCGCGGTGCGGGCGCGCGCTTCAGTGACGCTGCTCGGCAGCGGGCGTGATGCCGCTGGCGAGTTCGGGTGCCGCGAACAGCTGCGCGACGTCGACCGGATCGAATTCGTAGCGCTGGTTGCAGAATTCGCAGTGGATCTCGACGTGGCCGCGTTCGGCGATCACGCTGTCGACTTCGTCGCGGCCGAGCATGCGCAGCATCGCGCCGACCTTCTCGCGCGAGCACGTGCACTGGAAGCGCGTGCCGGCCGGCTCGAAGTGCTGGACGTTCTCCTGCCAGAAGAGCCGGCGGAACACGACTTCCGGCTCGACCTCGAGCAGCTCCTTCGCGGACAGCGTGCCGCCGAGCGTGCACACGCGTTCCCACGTGTCGATGTCCGTCTCCGCGTTGCGCGGCACGATGCCGCCGTCGCCCGGCAGCTTCTGCAGCAGCATCCCGACCGCGCGATCGCGGTCGGCCGCGAGCCACAGCCGCGTGTCGAGCTGCTCGGAGTGGTGCATGTAGTGCTCAAGCACCTGCGACACCGATTCGAGCGGACCGTCGGCGCCGTTCAGCGGCACGATGCCCTGATACGGCTGCTGACCCGGCTGCTTGTCGGCCGGATCGAGCGTGATCACGCAGCGGCCGTGGCCGCTCGCGTTGACGAGCATCGCGAAGGTCGCATCGTCGCCGATGGTCTGCGCGGCGTCGCCCGAGAATTTGGCGGTGGCCCGCATCGACAGATCCGAGCTGCACTGGACGACCAGCATCTTCACCGGCCCGTCGCCGAAGATCTGCATGATGAGGGTGCCGTTGAACTTCAGGTTCGCGGACAGCAACGCGCACGCGGCCATCATCTCGCCGAGCACGGTGCGCACCGGGGCAGGATAGTCGCGCCGCGCGAGCACTTCGTGCCACGTGTTGCGCAGCGAAACGATCTCGCCGCGCACGGGCGCTGCGTTGAACATGAATTTCTGTAACTGGTCGCTCACTCTTGTTCCTTGAAATCCGTACGAATCAGCCGATCCGCACGAGTTGCTCCTTGAAATGCGCACGCCGCTCGACATACGTCTTCGCGTTCGCGCGCAGCCGCGCAATGTCGTCTGCCGACAGCTCGCGCACGACTTTCGCCGGTGCGCCGAGAATCAGCGAGTTGTCCGGGAACGTCTTGCCTTCCGTCACCACGGCGCCGGCACCGACCAGACAGTTGCGGCCGATCACCGCTCCATTCAAGACCACCGCCTGAATTCCGATCAGCGAACCTTCGCCGATCGTGCAGCCGTGCAGCATCGCCTGGTGGCCGATCGTGACGTTTTCGGCGATCGCCAGCGGATAGCCGGGGTCGGTATGCAGCACCGCGCCTTCCTGCACGTTGCTGCCCGAGCCGACCGTGATCGTCTCGTTGTCGCCGCGAATCGTCGCGCCGAACCACACGCTCGCGTTTTCCTCGAGCACGACTTTGCCGATGATGGCCGCCGTATCGGCGACGAACACGCTTTCGTGGATCGTCGGGGCCGTATCGCCCAGCTTGTAGATCGTCACGGAGTCTCCTTGTCTCTTCGATGATGGGCGCCGGTAGAATGGCGCGTCTGCGCGGTGCGCCGGTCGCGCCGCAGCGAAAGTCCGTATTGTAAACCGTCGCGTGTGCGCGCTCGCGCGCGCGGCGCGACAGTGTCCCCGTTTTCGAACATGGCGTCTTCTTCTCCCGATGCGACGCAATGCGTGCGCCGCGCCGCGCTCGCCGCGCTGCGTGAATCCGCGCCCGCCGCGAAGGCCGAGCGCGTGCGTGCGCTGTACGACGCGCTCCAGGCCGGGCAGGCCGCGATCGCACCGTCGCTCGCGCTGCCCGAACCGGCCGATCTGCCCGGACGTCCGGCGCGTCCGCTGCTCGTCGAGCCGCGCCAGCTCGAGCGGCGCAGCATGCGCTCGCCCGAAGGGCGCGCGGTGCTGCTGCATGCGCTCGCGCATATCGAATTCAACGCGATCAACCTCGCGCTCGACGCAGTCTGGCGCTTCGCGGGCCAGCCGGACGCGTTCTATGCGGACTGGCTGAAAGTGGCGGCCGAGGAGGCCTATCACTTCACGCTGCTGGCCGATCGGCTCGCGGCATTCGGCCATGCGTACGGCGATTTTCCGGCGCACAACGGTCTGTGGGAGATGTGCGAGCGGACCAAGGACGACGTGCTCGCGCGCATGGCGCTCGTGCCGCGTACGCTCGAAGCGCGCGGCCTCGACGCGTCGCCGCCGATCCGCGCACGGCTCGCGCAGGCGGGCGACCACGCATCGGCCGCGATTCTCGACGTGATCCTGAGCGACGAGATCGGGCATGTCGCGATCGGCAATCGCTGGTTCCGTCACCTGTGCGCGGCCGCCGGCCGCGATCCGGTGCCGACTTACCGGCTGCTGGCCGAACAGTACCGCGCGCCGCGGCTGCGCGGCCCGTTCAACTTCGACGCGCGCCGCAGCGCGGGCTTCGAGCCGGCCGAACTGGACGAGCTGGCCGCGCAGGACGCCGCGGCCGGGCCGGCGGGCTCGGCCGGCGAGTAGTGCGGCCGCGCGCGTCGCCCTCGTCAGGCTAGAGAGGTGCCTCGACACGCGCGCGGAACGCCGTGCCCCGGCGCGTGCCAAGCTCCGCGACCGCTATAATCGAACGATCATTCTTTTTTTTGGGCGGCCGCAATGAATGCCTCGAGTTCCGTTTCCGATTTCGTTACCGTGCGCGGTGTCCGGCTGCATGTGCGGCGCTGGGGCCGGCCCGATGCGCCGACGCTGTTCATGCTGCACGGCTGGATGGATGTCGCCGCTTCGTTCCAGTTCGTCGTCGATGCGCTTGCGGGCGACTGGCAGGTGATCGCGCCGGACGCGCGCGGCTTCGGGCTGTCGGACTGGCCGGTCGCGCGGCAGGGCGGCGGTCACTACTGGTTCCACGACTATCTGGCCGACCTCGACGCGCTCCTCGACCACTATGCGCCGACCGGCGCCGTGAACCTGGTGGGTCACAGCATGGGCGCGAACGTCGTGTGTCTCTATGCGGGCGCGCGTCCCGAGCGCGTGCGGCGCGTCGTCGATCTCGAAGGCTTCGGGCTCGCGCCCGCGCGCGCCGAACAGGCGCCGCGCCGGCTGCGCGGCTGGCTCGACGAACTGCGCGAGCCGCCGGCGCTGCGCGCGTACGCGTCGCTCGACGAGGTTGCCGCGCGACTGATCAAGACCAATCCGCGTCTCGCGCCGGCACGCGCGGCGTTTCTCGCCGCGCATTGGTCGAAGCGCGGCGACGACGGCCTCTACCATCTGCTCGCCGATCCCGCGCACAAGCTGCGGGGCCCGTTGCTGTACCGGCTCGACGAGGTGATGGCGATCTGGGCGAAGGTCAGCGCGAAGGTGCTGCACGTCGAGGCCGTCAATTCGCCGACGCTCGCGCAGCTTGCCGGCGACATCCCGCTGCCCGAGTTCAAGGCGCGTTTCCGCGCATTCCCGGACTGGCGCGAGAAACTGGTCGAGGATGCGGGCCACATGGTGCATCACGACCAGCCGGAGCAGATTGCGGCGCTGATCGAGGCGTTCTGCGCGTAGCGGCGCGGCCGGCGGGTGGCGTGACGGCCGAGCCGGCGGGCGCAGAGGCGGGCGGACAGGCGCGCCGACAGGCCGGCGGCGCAATGCCGCATTGCAGTAGAATGAAGCTTCACCTGCCATGCCGACAATGAACGCCGATCTCCACTGCCATTCCAATGTTTCCGACGGGCTGCTGTCGCCCGCCGACGTCGCGCGCCGCGCGTACGACGGCGGCGTGACGCTCTGGGCGCTGACCGATCACGACGAGGTCGGCGGCCAGGCGGCGGCGCGCGCCGAAGCCGAAGCGCTGGGCATGCGCTACCTGAGCGGCGTGGAGATTTCGGTCACGTGGGCATCGCGCACGGTGCACATCGTCGGCCTGAACATCGATCCGGAGAACGCGGCGCTCGTCGACGGGCTGTTCCGCACGCGTCACGGCCGTGCGGCGCGCGCGCAGGCGATCGGCGCACAGCTCGCGACGCTCGGCATCCCGGGCGCATACGAGGGCGCGCTGAAGTACGTGTCGAACCCGGACCTGATCTCGCGCACGCACTTCGCGCGCTTTCTCGTCGAGAACGGCTACGCGGAATCGACTACCGACGTGTTCGACCGCCTGCTCGGCGACGGCAAGCCGGGCTTCGTCCCGCACCGCTGGGCGACGCTGTCGGACGCCGTGCAATGGATTCGCGGCGCGGGCGGCGAGGCGATCGTCGCGCACCCGGGCCGCTATCGCTATACGCCGGTCGAATTCGATGCGTTCTTCGGCGAATTCATCGATCTCGGCGGCCGCGCGATCGAAGTCGTGACGGGCAGCCACACGCCGGATCAGTATCGCGAATACGCGGACGTGGCGCGCCGCTTCGGTTTCGAAGCGTCGCGCGGGTCGGACTTTCACGCGCCCGGCGAGGGCCGCGTCGAGCTCGGCGGCCTGCCGCCGCTGCCGTCCGATCTCAAACCGGTCTGGGCACGCTGGCTCTGATGCGCCGCCGCGGCGCGCGGCCGTGCGTGCCGCGGCCCGTGCCGGCGTCCGAACTCCTTCTCTTTACGTGCTCCCATGTCCCAGTTCTTCAGGATTCATCCGGATAATCCGCAGCCGCGCCTGATCAAGCAGGCGGTGGAGATCGTCAACAAGGGCGGCGTGGTCGCGATGCCGACCGATTCGAGCTATGCGCTCGCGTGCCACCTCGACGACAAGGACGCGGTCGAGCGCGTGCGCCGCATTCGCGGCCTCGACGAAAAGCAGCATCTGTCGCTGCTCGTGCGCGATCTGTCGGAGCTCGCGAACTTCGCGATGGTCGACAACCGCCAGTACCGGCAGATCAAGTCGGTCACGCCGGGGCCGTACGTGTTCATCCTGCAGGCCACGAAGGAAGTGCCGCGCCGGCTGTCGCATCCGTCGCGCAAGACGATCGGGCTGCGTGTGCCGGATCACGCGATCACGCTCGCGCTGCTGGAATCGCTCGGCCAGCCGCTGCTCGGCACGACGCTGATCCTGCCGCCGGACGACGAACCGCTCAACGATCCCGAGGACATTCGCGCGCGGCTCGAAAAGCAGGTCGATCTCGTGATCGACGGCGGCGCGTGTCCGCGCGAACCATCGACGGTGATCGACCTGACCGGCGACGTGCCGCAACTCGTGCGCGCAGGGCGCGGCGCACTCGAGCCGTTCGGGCTCACCGCGCCGTAAGCGCGTCGTTTCATTTTTGCGCGGGGGCGCTTGTTACAATAACGCGATATGGATGCTTCCCTGATACAGACCATCGCCGTCTACGCGCTGCCCGTGATCTTCGCGATCACGCTGCACGAGGCGGCGCACGGCTATGCCGCCCGCCTGCTCGGCGACAACACCGCCTACATGATGGGGCGCGTGTCGTTCAATCCGATGCGGCACATCGATCCGCTCGGCACGATCGCCATTCCGCTCGCGATGTATTTCCTGACCGGCGGCATGTTCCTGTTCGGCTATGCAAAGCCGGTGCCCGTCGCGTTCCGCAACCTGCGCGATCCGCGCTGGGGCAGCCTGTGGGTGTCGCTCGCGGGCCCGGCGTGCAACTTCGTGCAGGTGCTGGTGTGGGGCGTGATCGGCATCCTGCTGCGCGCGGCGGGCGTCGACGAGCCGTTCTTCACGCGGATGGCGTTCGCCGGCGTCAGCGCGAACCTCGTGCTCGGCGTGCTGAACCTGTTTCCGCTTCCGCCGCTCGACGGCGGCCGCATTCTCGCGGCGCTGTTGCCGCCGAAACAATCGATCGCGCTGTCGCGTATCGAGCCGTACGGTTTCATCATCGTCCTCGTGCTGGTGGCGACGGGCGTGCTGACGAATTTCTGGCTGCGTCCGCTCGTCAACGTCGGCGCGGACGTCCTGAACGCCATCCTGACTCCTTTGGCCTTGCTTTTCTAACGACAATCATGTTCCCAGATCGTATTTTCTCCGGCATGCGACCCACCGGGTCGCTGCACCTCGGCCATTACCACGGCGTGCTGAAAAACTGGGTGAAACTGCAGTCCGAGTACCCGTGTTTCTTCTGCGTCGTCGACTGGCACGCGCTGACGACGCACTACGAGACGCCCGAGGTCATCGAGAAGAACGTATGGGACGTGCTGATCGACTGGCTCGCCGCCGGCATCGATCCCGCGCAGGCGACGCTGTTCATCCAGAGCAAGGTACCGGAGCACGCGGAACTCGCGCTGCTGCTCGGCATGAGCACGCCGCTCGGCTGGCTCGAACGCGTGCCGACCTACAAGGAGCAGATCGAGAAGCTGAAGGACAAGGATCTGTCGACCTACGGCTTCCTCGGCTACCCGGTGTTGATGGCCGCCGACATCCTGCTGTACCGCGGCTCGCTCGTGCCGGTCGGCGAGGATCAGGTGCCGCACGTCGAGATGACGCGCGAGATCGCGCGCCGCTTCAACTACCTGTACGGCCGCGAACCGGGCTTCGAGGAGAAGGCGCTCGAGGCCGCGAAGAAGCTCGGCGGCAAGCGCGCGAAGCTCTACCACGAGCTGCGCAACGCCTATCAGCAGGAAGGCGACGACGAGGCGCTCGAACAGGCGCGGGCGATGCTGCAGGAATCGCAGAGCCTGTCGATGAGCGATCGCGAGCGCCTGTTCGGCTATCTGGAAGGTGCGCGCAAGATCATCCTCGTCGAGCCGCAGGCACTGCTGACCGAAGCGTCGCGGATGCCGGGCCTCGACGGGCAGAAGATGTCGAAGTCGTACGGCAACACGATCGGCCTGCGCGAAGACGCCGAGACGATCACGAAGAAGGTCCGCACGATGCCGACCGATCCGGCGCGCGTGCGCCGCAGCGATCCGGGCGATCCGGACAAATGCCCGGTGTGGCAGCTGCACCAGGTCTATACGGACGAAGCGACGCACGAATGGGTGCAGAAGGGCTGCCGTTCCGCCGGCATCGGCTGTCTCGACTGCAAGCAGCCCGTGATCGAAGGCATCCTGCGCGAGCAGCAGCCGATGCTCGAGCGCGCGCAGAAATACATGGACGATCCGTCGCTGCTGCGCGCCATTGTCGCGGACGGCTGCGACAAGGCGCGCAAGCACGCGACCGAAACGATGCGCGACGTGCGCGACGCGATGGGCCTGTCGTACACCTGATCGCATGCGTGAACCGATCCTCGTCGCCGCGGGCGGCCATGTCGCCCAGACCGAGCCGTCGCGCTGGGTCGTGCGCTGGTCGCCGCTCGTGCGCGCGCACGGCGCGGTACTCGACGTCGCGGCGGGCGGCGGCCGCCATGCGCGCTGGTTTGCGTCGCGCGGGCATCCGGTCGTCGTGCTCGACCGCGATCCGGCGGCGCTCGCCGCGTTGGCCGCGATTCCCGGCGTCGACGCGCGCGACGCCGATCTCGAGGGCGCGCCATGGCCGTTGCCGGCCGATGCGCGGTTCGCGGCCGTCGTCGTCACGCATTATCTGCATCGTCCGCTCTGGCCCCATCTGCTCGACGCGCTCGAGCCGGGCGGCGTTTTGATCTACGAAACGTTCGCGCGCGGAAACGAAACGGTCGGCAAACCGTCCAACCCCGCGTTCCTGCTTGCGCCGGGCGAGCTGCTGGACGCCGTGCGCGGCCATCTGCGGGTGGTCGCGTACGAAGACGGTTTCGTCGCGGCGCCGCGCGAAGCGTTCGTTCAGCGCATCTGCGCGGTGCGCGAGGACGCGACCCCGAAGGCGGGGGCGGGAATTCCACGTTACGGACTGCCCGGCTAATCCGCTACAATCTCAACGTTTACCGGTACACAATCAATCGCGTTTCATGGCTAACGGCACCCAAGACGGCATTCAAATCCGCGGCAGCATCCCCGCGATCGTCACCCCGATGCTCGAAGACGGCAGTCTCGACCTGCCGGCATTTCGCAAACTGATCGACTGGCATATCGAAGAAGGCACCGATGCGCTGGTCGTGGTCGGCACGAGCGGCGAATCCGCGACGCTCAACGTCGAAGAGCACATCCTGATGATCCGCACGGCCGTCGAGCACGCGGCCAAACGCATTCCGATCATCGCGGGCGCGGGCGGCAATTCGACCGCCGAAGCGATCGAGCTGACGAAGCACGCGAAGGCGGTCGGCGCCGATGCGACGCTGCAGGTCGTGCCGTACTACAACAAGCCGACGCAGGAAGGGATGTACCGGCATTTCCGCACGATCGCGGAAGCGGTCGATCTGCCGGTGATCCTCTACAACGTGCCGGGCCGGACGGTGGCCGACATGTCGAACGAGACGATGCTGCGCCTCGCGCAGGTGCCGGGGATCGTCGGCGTGAAGGAAGCGACCGGCAACATCGATCGTGCCGCGCAGCTGATCAAGGCCGCGCCGAAGCATTTCGCGATCTACAGCGGCGACGATCCGACCGCGATCGCGCTGATGCTGCTCGGCGGCCACGGCAACATCTCGGTGACGGCGAACGTCGCGCCGCGCGCGATGAGCGCGCTGTGCCGCGCCGCGCTGGCCGGCGACGTGCAGACCGCGCGCGAGCTGCACATGAAGCTGCTGTCGCTGCACAAGAATCTGTTCATCGAGGCGAACCCGATTCCGGTGAAGTGGGCGCTGCATGCGATGGGCAAGATGCAGGGCGGCATCCGTCTGCCGCTCACGGCGCTCGACGAGCGCTGCCACGATGCCGTGCGTTCGGCACTCGTCGAGGCGGGCGTTCTCGCCTGACACGGAGGCGGCCGCGTCCTGCGGCCGCCGGCTCGACCCCTGATCAACCCGCACCGGCCGGCTCCGTCCGGCGCCGCTCCTGACGAGCGTTCTAGCAAGACGAAGGATTTCATGAAACGTTTCGCCATTTCCTCTCGCGCCATCCAGATGTCGGTGATGGTGCTTGCGCTGGGCGCGCTCGCCGGCTGCGATACGCTGAACGACTACCTGGCTCCCGACCGGGTCAACTACAAGAACACGGGCTCGGCGCCGCCGCTCGCGGTGCCGAGCGACCTGAAGCCGGTGCCGACCACGCAGCAGTTCGTCGCGCCGCCGACCAACGCCGGGCTCGGCACGCTGCCGCCGCGCGCCACCACCGCGGCGGGCAACGCGACGGACGGCATTCCGAACGCACAGGATCCGCTCGGCATGCACATCGAGCGCGACGGCGATCGCCGCTGGCTCGTCGTCGACGGCCGCACGCCGGAGCAGCTGTGGCCGATCCTGAAGGAGTTCTGGCAGGAGAACGGCTTCTCGCTGAAGACCGACGCGCCGTCGACCGGCATCATGGTCACCGACTGGGCCGAGAACCGCGCGAACATTCCCGACGACTGGTTCCGCCGCACGATCGGCAAGGTGATCGACTTCGCGTACTCGTCCGGCACGCGCGACCGCTTCCGCACACTGGTGAGCCGTACGTCGGGCGGCAACACCGACATCTCGATCACGCACAGCGCGATGGAGGAAATGATGGTCGGGCCGCAGGGCGGCACGTCGTCGCGCTGGGAAGAGCGTCCGCGTAACCCCGTGCTCGAAGCGGTGTTCCTGACGAAGCTGATGCAGAAGTTCGGGCTGAC
The DNA here is from genome assembly GCF_052683555.1 of Burkholderia sp. BC1. Classification (NCBI taxonomy): domain Bacteria; kingdom Pseudomonadati; phylum Pseudomonadota; class Betaproteobacteria; order Burkholderiales; family Burkholderiaceae; genus Burkholderia; species Burkholderia sp. BC1. The sequence continues at coordinate 8,348 of NZ_JBQYLP010000065.1, read as the reverse complement.
CGATGCGCAGGCGAAGCAGCTGCTGACCGATGCGCGTCCGGCCACCGCGCCCGCGCAAGTGGCCGACACGAGCGACGGCGCGGCGACGCTGCAACTGGCGGAATCGTTCGATCGTGCGTGGCTGCGCGTCGGCCTCGCGCTCGACCGGACGAACTTCACGGTCGACAACCGCGACCGCGAGAAGGGCATGTACACGGTCCGTTACGCGAACTCGATGGAAGAGCTCAAGCGCGACGGCCTGTTCGGCAAGCTGTTCTACGGCGGCCCGTCGGCCGCGAAGCCGGGCAGGGAGTTCCTGGTCAACGTGCGCGCGCAGGGCAACGGCGGCACGCAGGTCGCAGTCGTCGATGCGAACGGCCAGGTCGACAACTCGTCGGATGCGAAGCGAATCATTTCGCTGCTCCACGCGCAGCTGAACTGAGCGCGTGCGATTCGCCAGCCTGGGAAGCGGCAGCGAAGGCAACGCGCTGGTCGTCGAGGCCACGAGCGGCACGACGACCACGCGCGTGCTGCTCGACTGCGGCTTTTCCGCAAAAGAGGTCGAGCGCCGGCTCGGCCGCCTGAATCTCTGCGTCGACGATCTCGACGCGATCCTCGTCACCCACGAACATAGCGACCATGTCGGCAGCGCGCTGACGCTCGCGCGGCGCGCATCGCTGCCGCTCTACATGAGCTGGGGCACCGCGCGCGCGGCGGGGGCGGACGAAGCCGACGTCGATCTGCGCGTGCTGTGGGGCGACGAAACGGCCGCGATCGGCGATCTGGCCGTGATGCCCTATACGGTGCCGCACGACGCGCGCGAACCGCTTCAATTCGTATTCATGGACGGTTGCCGACGGCTCGGCGTGCTGACCGATGTCGGCATGGCGACGCCGCACATCACGGCCGTGCTGAGCGGCTGCGACGCGCTGGTGCTCGAATCCAACCACGACACCGCGATGCTCGCCGCGAGCCGCTATCCGCAGTCGCTGAAGGCGCGAATCGGCGGCACGCACGGGCACTTGAGCAACGACGCGGCAGCGGGCATTCTGGCGTCGCTGGAACGCAGCCGTCTGCAGCATCTCGTTGCGGCTCACCTCAGTCAGCAGAACAACCGGCCGGAACTCGCGCGCGCGGCGCTGGCCGACGTGCTCGGCACGGACGGCGACGACGTGGTCGTCGCGACGCAGGAGGCCGGCTTCGACTGGCTCGTGCTCGGCTGAACCTGCGCAGGAGCAGGGCGGGGCGCCGCAGCATGTGGTCCGAGCGCGATCGCAAAAACGACGGACACAAAAAAACCGGCCCTCGGGCCGGTTTTTTTTCAGCTGATGCTGACGCTTACTGGCTTGCGCCCGAAGCCGGAGCAGCCGTCTCTGCCGAAGCAGCCGACGCCACAGCAGCAGCTGCATCGCTCGCAGCAGCGCTCGCCGACGAAGCAGCAGCAGCTGCATCGCTCGCAGCACCGGCAACTGCCGAAGCAGCCGACGAAGCGGCAGCAGCAGCGTCGCTAGCAGCCGACGAAGCGCTTTGGTCAGCGCTCTTGTTGCAAGCAGCCAGTGCAACAGCAGCCAACAGGGAAGCTACGAGGAGGGATTTCTTCATGATCACGTCCTTTTATGGTTAAAGGTAAGCAACAGCGCGAAACAATACCGGTAATGTGCTCCAACACCGACCTGGGCCGCTGGTGGAGACGCACTTCTAGAGCGTGAATCTTCCCTACGGCTTGGGCGGAAATTATATGCACTTTCCTATCGACCGTCGACAAATGCGGGGTCAATACGTTGTCTTTCCCATACAAAATTTGATTCATATGGGCGAACAGTTCGGCTACCACTCATTCCGGTTTCCGACCCGTATCCAGCCCGCACGATACCACTCGTGTAGCAGGGCTGTCATGGAGGGAACCCGGGATAGTGTTACAAACCGTTTCGCCTCCATCTGGCGCTGATTTGCCAGCTCGGGAAGCCATTCTCCGGCCTCCTCGAGCGGTCCTTCCTCGCCGTTGATGAAGTACGAGCGCGCGTTATACAACAATGCAGCGCGTCTGTCGAGACGGACGCCGCGGCGTGATGCCTGCGCAACGAATGCGGCTTCCGAGAGCGGCCGTGCCGGCGGCTCGAACACCACGTTCGATTTCGGTTCGCTCAGGTAGCAGCCCAGAAATTCGGCGACGTCGCGCTTGCGCCAGCGAATCGCATCGACGATCTCGGCGACGCGCTCGACCATTGCCGGCGGCAGCTCGGCCGGTGCGGCGACCGCCGGCTGCTTCGGGTCGCGGTAGAGGTCGTCGGCGCCGCTGTCGCGCAGGCCGCCGCGTTCGGCCAGGTAATACAGGAACTGCGCGCCGAGTTCGCCGGCGGACGGCGCGCGAAAGCCGATCGAGCAGGTCATGCATTCGCCGTCGGCGACGCCGTCGTGCGCGATATGCGGCGGCAGATAGAGCATGTCGCCCGGCTCCAGCACCCATTCGTCGGTCGGCTCGAAGTTCGCGAGGATCTTCAGCGGCACGCCGGCCTGCAGCGACAGGTCCTGCTGCGCGCCGATGCGCCAGCGCCGCCGACCCTCGACCTGCAGCAGGAATACATCATACGAATCGAAGTGCGGGCCGACACCGCCGCCGTTCGTCGCGTAAGAGATCATCAGGTCGTCGAGACGCGCGTCGGGGATGAAGCGGAACCGGTCGAGGAGCGCGCGCGCCGCGTCGACGTGCAGGTCGAGACCCTGCACGAGCAGCGTCCAGGCGTCGCGCGTCACGGCCGGCAGCGAGCCCGGCTCGAACGGACCGTGCGCCAGTTGCCACTTGTTACGAAAATGGGTGATCAGTCGCGATTCGGCGTCATAGTCTGCAGCTAGGTCGAACAGTGCCTCGCGCGTGACGGGCGGCTTTACGCCGGGCATCGCCTGGCGGATCAGCAGCGGCTTTTTCTGCCAGTAGCGGCGCATGAATTGCGCCGGGGTGAGACCGCCGAGCAGCGGAGTAGGAAGATCGGGAGGCGGCGCGCCGAGCGGCGCGGCAGCGGCGTTCCGCGGTTCGGCTTGAGACCGGTTGCGCATCGTATAATGAGACTTGTATTTGGGAGAATTGGATGAAAATCGCAAAAAACACTGTCGTGTCGATCGCTTACAAGCTGTCGGATGCGCAAGGCAATCTGATCGAGGAAAGCGACGAGCCGATGGTCTATCTGCACGGCGGCTATGATGGCACGTTCCCCAAGATCGAGGAACAGCTCGATGGCCAGGAGCCCGGCTACCAGACGCAGATCCAGCTCGAGCCGCAGGACGCGTTCGGCGACTACGATCCCGAACTCGTGAAGATCGAGCCGCGCGACCGTTTTCCCGAGCCGCTCGAAGTGGGCATGCAGTTCGAAGGCACGCCGGAAGACGGCGACGAGGAAGTCGACTCGCTGATCTACACGGTCACCGACATCGCCGAAGACAAGGTCGTGCTCGACGGCAACCATCCGCTCGCCGGCATGGCGCTGCGTTTCGCGCTGACCGTGAAGGACGTGCGTGAAGCGACCGAGGAAGAGATCGAACACGAGCACGTGCACGGCGCGGAAGGGCTGGAGATCGTCGACGAGGACGAAGACGACGAAGACGATCGCCCGAACGACGCGTCGCCGTCAGGGCGCACGCTGCACTGAGCTCGCCGGTTCGCCTGGCGTCGCCTGCGGCGGCGCCGGCCATGATGCGCTGCCGGGCGCCGTGCCGTCGCCCTGCAGCGGCGGCGCGACCGACGACGAGTCCGGCAGCGCCGGCAATGCCGGGATCTCCGGCATTTGCGGCAACGGCACGTCGTCGTGCGGGACGAGCGGCAGCGAGGGCGGCACCGGCACGTTCTTCGGCACCGTCTGCAAGCTCACGCCGAACGGCGTCTGCCGCGCCGGCGACACGCTCACCTTGACCCACTGATTCGCCGGCTGACGCGGGCCGATCGCGACGCGCGTCACATTTCCCACCGGTTCGCCATCGTCTGCGCGCAGCGGACGGTCGATCAGAAAGCCGTTCGCGAGCGGTTCCGCGCTCGCATGAATGACGAGGATCGGCCCGCGGAATGTCGCCGCTGCCTTGACCAACGTGCGTTTCAGCTCGCGGAATCCGTCGCGCACGCGCGGCCGGTTGAAGCGCAGCCACGCAAAGCGTTCCGCGCGTTCATAGCGATCGAACTGCGGATCGCCTTCGAAAATCACCACCATCGCGCGCGCATCGCGTCGCTTCGCGTATTCGGCCGCATGGTCGACCCAGAACGCGTTGGCGATCACGCGATCCTCGAATTCGCCGTTGCGGCCGCCGGCCGTCAGAAAGTGGTTGTTCGGCGCGGGCGCATTCAGCGCGACGTAGACGACGTCTCCTTGCATCCAGCGCGCGTTTTCGCGATACGGGCGGAACCGCGCGACTTCGCTTTCGCGCGTGATCGGCAATGCGTTGCGATCGGGCAGCGCAGATTCGGCGAGCAGCGTCTGCCGCAGGAAGTCGAGTCGCTCGACCGGATCGTAATGCCCGCCCGTCGGTGTCCCGCAGGTCACCCAGTCGTCGTGGCCGGGGACGAATACGAGCGGCACGCGCGACGCGTCGAGGATCGCACTGCGCTGCGTATAGATCGCGTCGCGACACGCTTCTTTCGGTCCCTTCAGGTTGCCCGCATAGACGACGAACGCGAGATTGCGTTCGCGTGCGATCGATTCGAGCATGCGTTGCGCGGCGGGCTCGTCGGCGGGCGTGCTCATGACGCCCGATACGACCGCGAACGAGTAGGGTGCGGCCGCGCGCGCGGCCGGCGCGCCATGCGCGCGGGCCGGCGACAGCACGATTGCCGCTGCGGCGAGCGCAGCCATCGCGCACGCCGGCAGGCGGGGCATCACGCGCTCACGCGCGTGCGTCGCCATCGTGGTCCCGCACGAGTGCGCGCAGCTCGTACAGCAGGTCGAGCGCTTCGCGCGGCTTCAGATCGTCCGGATCGATTTCGCGCAGCTTCTCGAGCGCCGGATGCGGTGCGTCGGGGACGACGGGCGCATCCGCACACTCGAGATCGCCGGGCGCCGGCTGCGCGCTGAACAGGTCGAGCTGCGGCGTTTGCTGTGCCGCCGACTGCTGTTCGAGGTGCGCCAGATGCTTGCGTGCCGCGCGGATCACCGGCGCCGGCACGCCGGCGAGCTGCGCGACCTGCAGCCCGTAGCTCTGATTTGCCGGCCCTTCGTTGACCGCGTGCAGGAACACGATCCCGTGCCCGTGCTCGACGGCCGACAGATGCACGTTGGCCGCCTGCGGGAATTCGAGCGGCAGTTGCGTGAGTTCGAAGTAGTGCGTCGCGAACAGCGTATAGCAGCCGTTGTGTGCGAGCAGGTGGCGCGCAATCGCCCAGGCGAGTGCGAGACCGTCGAACGTCGACGTGCCGCGGCCGATCTCGTCCATCAGCACGAGGCTCTGCGGCGTTGCGTCGTTGAGAATCGCGGCGGCCTCGGTCATCTCGACCATGAACGTCGAGCGGCCGCCTGCCAGATCGTCGGCTGCGCCGATGCGCGTGAAGATCCGGTCGATCGGGCCGAAGCGCGCGGACTTCGCCGGCACGTAGCTGCCGACGTAGGCCATCAGCGCGATCAACGCCGTCTGCCGCATGAACGTCGACTTACCGCCCATGTTCGGGCCCGTGATCAGCAGCAGCTTGCGCTCGGCGCCGAACCGGCAGTCATTCGCGATGAACTGCTCCACCTGCGCTTCGACGACCGGATGCCGGCCCTGTTCGATCTCGATGCCGACTTCGTCGGTGAACGTCGGCGCGACCCAGTCGAGCGCGCGTGCGCGCTCGGCGAACGCGGCGAGCAGATCCAGTTCCGCAAGCGCCGAGGCGACGCGCTGACATTCCGGAATGAACGGCAGCAGCGCCTGCAGCACCGAGTCGTACAGTGCGCGCTCACGCGACAGTGCGCGCTCCTGCGCGGACAGGGCCTTGTCCTCGAACGTCTTCAGTTCGGGCGTGATGTAGCGTTCCGCATTCTTCAGCGTCTGGCGGCGCCGGTAGTCGTCGGGCACCTTGTCGGTCTGGCCGCGCGTGACTTCGATATAGAAGCCGTGCACCTTGTTGTATTCGACGCGCAGGTTCGCAATGCCGGTGCGTGCGCGCTCGCGTGCTTCGAGATCGATCAGGAACTGTCCGCAGTTCTCGGAGATGTCGCGCAGCTCGTCGAGCTCGGCATCGTAGCCGCGCGCGATCACGCCGCCGTCGCGCACCATCGCGGCAGGCTCGGGTGCGATCGCGTTCGTCAACAGGTCAAGGCATTCGGCGGGCGGGGCGAGCGCCGCGTCCAAGCGCGCAAGCGCATCGGCGTTCGCGACGATCGGCTTGATGCGCTCGCGCAGCGCCGGCAGTGCGGCGAACGTATCGCGCAGGCTCGACAGGTCGCGCGGACGCGCGGACAGCAGCGCGAGACGCCCGGTGATCCGTTCGACGTCGGCAATCTGGCGCAGGGCACTGCGCAGCGCGTCGAGACTGGCGTCCGCCGGCGCATCGAGCAGCGCGCCGATCGCCTGCTGGCGCGACTGCGCGGCGACGGACGCGCGCGGCGGATGATGCAGCCAGTGGCGCAGCAGGCGGCTGCCCATCGTCGTGCAGCAGGTATCGAGCAACGAATAGAGCGTCGGCGACTCGGTGCCGCGCAGCGTTTCGGTCAGTTCGAGATTGCGGCGCGTCGCGGGATCGAGGCCGATGTATTCGCTTTCGTTTTCGACTTTCAGGCTGCGCACGTGACGCAGTTGCTGGCCTTGCGTCGCGGCCGCATACAGCAGCAGCGCGCCAGCCGCGCCGCACGCGCTTGTCAGCGAATGCGCACCGAATCCGTCGAGGCTCGCGACGTCCAACTGCTCGCACAGACGCTGCGTACCCGAAGCAATATCGAAGTGCCATGTAGGCACGCGCTTGATCGCGCCTGCGCCGGCCGGAATCGCGTCGGTCGCGCCGTCGGCCGTCAGGATTTCGGCGGGCCGGATCCGCTCGAGCGCCGCGCCGAGCTGGTCCGGTTCGATTTCGGCGAGCCGCAGCGCGCCGCTCGCGAGGTTCAGCCACGCGAGGCCGATGTTGATCGCCACGCCGCGCTTGTTGTGCCCGGTGCACATCGCCAGCAGGTATACGTCGTTCTTGTCGGACAGCAGCGCCGCGTCTGTCAGCGTGCCCGGTGTGACGACACGTACCACCTTGCGTTCGACGGGGCCCTTCGACGTCGCGGGATCGCCGATCTGCTCGCAGATCGCGACCGACTCGCCCATCTTCACGAGCTTCGCCAGATATTGTTCGACCGCGTGGTGCGGCACGCCGGCCATCTTGATCGGATTGCCTGCCGATGCGCCGCGCTGCGTGAGGGTCAGGTCGAGCAGGCGCGCGGCCTTCTCGGCGTCCTCGAAGAACAACTCGTAGAAATCGCCCATCCGGTAGAAGACGAGCGTGTCGGGATGCTCGGCCTTGATGCGTAAGTATTGCTGCATCATTGGCGTGTGGTTGGCGATGGCGTCGGGAGACAGCGTGGTCATAGGTCAGGCCGAAAGTTGCTTTGGTTGCCGAGTTTACCAGTGCGGTCGAATGTGGAGCCGAAGTTGGCCGATTGGCAGATGAAGGGTTCGGAGGCGGCAGGCGTCGCGCGTTGGTGGCGGGTCTATCGGGCACACATGACGTTGTCCGACTTCGGGCCCATTTGGCAGGACGGATTTGCGCGGCGGCAGCTGCGCGAGCACGGCGCGTTGCCGCTGATTGACGCCGGCCCGCGCCGGTGTGGCTCTCGCGATAGTCTTCAACGTATGGGCAGGTCTGCCCGGCCGGGCGAGCGCCAGTTCGAAAAAGAGATTGCGAATCGCTGATGGACGGGGCATCGCCGGCCAACAGTGCGAGTCTAGTTAGTCGAATTGACCAGCAACCTGCAATCCGATCAGCCGCGATAGCGCCGGCACCGGGCCGATTGGCGTTGACAGAAACGGGACGCCGAGAGGCATGCAGCAACACGCTCCCGGTCTCCACTAAACGTGCCGATGATTTTCAGTTGGGACGACACAGCGCATTCGGCGGGATTGTTCTAACGCAGTAAAGACTGACCTGCCGTCTGTAGGGCGGTGGGGCGGGTACTGCATGGGCCGATTTAGTGTGTACGGAAGGGCCAGACGTTACGAATCCTTCCGCCGCGAAAGACGCGACAAAGCGGGGGCGCTGCATGTCAGTCTCGGTTGAATGCGTACAATCCGGCGCGCCACCTCTGTCATTTTCCGGTGATTGCCGTCGAATTTGGTATCCTCCGACCAGAAATCGGCGGTTCGCCCGTCTCGGCACGCGGCCCAATCGCCTAGGGAAACGCTGATCAATGGACCAACTTCCGAAGTTGCAGGCGAGA
>NZ_JBQYLP010000064.1:0-32133 GCF_052683555.1 Burkholderia sp. BC1 | reverse complement strand
GCTTCGATGGATGAGGATTATGGCTTTAAAAATACTATCTGAACAGTATTGCGCTTAGCGCGGCACAATGGCCGTGCCGGCCGACGCAATACCGGATTCGTGTCGTCTTGCTCATGCAATTGTGATTTTTAATTTCTTACGGAATTTTATGCCGACTCTTTCAATGCAAATGCGTCACTTTTTCTGATGCGTGCGCATCCAACTGAATTGCCACGGCAACACATCGATGATTACAGACAGAAATTCGAATGAAAGAAAAAATATCGTCCGGCACGCCGGCAGCGACACGACAATGCCGGCAACGGGGAGCGTTGCGTGCCGCGCACGCGCGGCCGCACGATGTCCGCCGCGGACGCGGCGGAGCGGGGAATGAACCGGCGCGGCGCGGCTCGTGTCGACGAGCGGCGCGCGGCGCCGGTGATCGGCAGGGTTGGACGCTACGCGCCGCGTCAGAACCGCTGACGCAAGCCGAGGCTGACGATCGCCTGCGACTGCGTATCGGACGAATGGCCGTTCGCCTTGTCCGACACCGACGCGGTCGCGGCCACCGGCCGGCCGAGCGCGTCGAGCGTCATCCCCGACGCATGCTGGTACGCGCCGAGCAGATACACGCTGGTGCGCTTCGACAGGTCGTAGACGGCACCCAGCGTCACGTTGTGGTACTGCGCGCGATCGTCGATGCCGTCGACGTCGCTGCCGCGCGTGTAGCTGTAGCCCGCGAACAGCTGCGTCTGCGGGCGCACGTTCCAGCGCGCGAACACGCCGGCCACGTTGAACGTCGCATGGCCGCTGAACAGCGAGCGGTCGCCGCTGCGGTACTGCACGTTGCTGTAGTTCACGCCGACCACCGCCGGCCCGAAGTCGTACGTCGCACCCGTCGCGATGATCTGCTGCGATTGCGCACTCGCATAGCCTTCGTTGATCGACGAGTTGAACAGGCCGTCGTCGGTGCTCTGCCACTTGCCGAGCGTCGTGTCGGTCGCGCCCGTCTTGCTGTTGTCCGAGCGCTCGTAGCCGACGCCGACGCGCAGCGGGCCCGCCGCATAGGCCGCGCCGACGCTCCACGTATTGCGCTGCTTCATGCTGCCCGGCTGGCCGCCGAAGCCGTACAGCGCGCCGAACGTGAAGCCCGCATAGTTCGCGCTCGTGTACTTGATCGAGCTGTCGACGCGCGCGGTCTGGTCGAGATCGTCGATGTCGCCCGGATGCGCGCCGAAGCCGCCGATGAACGACGACGGGCCGACCGGGCTCACGAAGTCGTCGAGCGACGTGTACTGGCGGCCGAGCGTGATCGAGCCGTAACGGTCGCTCCCCACGCCGACGAACGCCTGCCGGCCGAACTGGCGTCCGCCCTGGCCGGACGTGCCGTTCGTGATGTCGAAACCGTTCTCGAGCACGAACAGCGCGCGCAGGCCGCCGCCGAGATCCTCGCTGCCCTTGATGCCCCAGCGGCTGCCGGACAGGTTGCCGGTCGTCAAGCCGACGTTCGAATGCCCGGTGTACGCGCCCGCCGTGCCGACGCGTTCGTTGCTGCGATAGGTCACGCCCGCATCGACGATCCCGTACAGCGTGACGGAGCTTTGCGCGGATGCGAGGCCCGCGAGCGAGAGGAGCAGCGGCGCTGCGATCAGTTGCTTGTTCATGATTGTGATGTCTCCGGGCTCGGGCCCGTTGTTGTAGCTGTGTTCGGCCGCCCGGGGGCGGACGGCCGGCGAGTAGTCGCGCGGCGCTGCGAGTCGCCGGCGTGCCGCACGCATCGACGCGCGCAGGCGCGCACGATGGCGCATCGGGCATGCCCGGTGCGGCCGCCATCGTAGTTGGAACCGGTTTCCGTCGAAAGGGCAATAATGAAAAAAGTTTATTTCGAAAATAGAGATAGTCGACGGCGCGGCAGAAATGCCCCGGGCCAATGGAGGATCGATAATCGTCCCATGCCAGCGACTGGAGCGCCCTTCATGCAAGCAACGACTCCGCCGGCCGTTGCCGGACGTTCAGCCTCCGCGGTGCCGAGCCGGGCCGCAGGCGCGCGTATGGCGTCGCTCGAACGGGGCGCGATGAAATGAAGATCGACACGCCGCCCGCTTCCGGCTTTCCGGGCCTGTCCGTCAGGCAGCTCGACCGCGCGGACCTCGACGCATGGTTCGCCTATCTGTCGATGCCGGACGTCGTCCGCCACACGAGCTGGAATTTGCGTTCGCGCGACGATCTGCTGCCCTTGTTCGACGGGCTCGAGTCGTCCGATCCCGATTCGATCCGCCGGCTCGCGATCGTCGACGACGCTTCGGGCGCCCTCGTCGGAACGATCGGGCTGCATACGGTCTCCACGGCCAACCGTTGCGCCGAAATCGCGTACGACCTCGCGCCCACGCATTGGGGCCGCGGCATCGCGCGTGCAGTGTGTGCGAGCGTCACGGCGTGGGCATTTGCCGAAGGCGGCTTCATGCGCATGCAGGGCGTCGTGCTGACCGACAACATACGCTCTGCGCACGTGCTGGAAAAATGCGGCTACCGCTACGAAGGGCTGCTGCGCGCGTACAGGATGGTGCGAGGCGTGCCGGGCGATTTCGCGATGTACGCACGCCTCGCAACCGACACCACCTGACCACAGCGCAGTCGCTGCACGGCGTCACCCGCATCGCCGATTGGACGGCACACGCCGAATTCGCGACAATCGTCGCGCCCCCCCCTTTCCGACGCCTGCCATGAAAATCGCCGCGCTCTCCGACATCCACGGCAACCTCGCCGCGCTCGACGCGGTGCTCGCGGACATCCGCCGCCGCGGCGCCGACGTGATCGTCAATCTCGGCGACATCGTGTCGGGCGCGCTGCATCCGGCCGAAACGGCCGACCGGCTGATCGCGCTCGACCTGCCGACGATCAAGGGCAATCACGAGCGGCAGCTGCTGAGCGGCGATCGCGAATCGCTGCGGCTGTCCGATCGCTGGGCACGCGATACGCTGCGCGATGCGCATCTCGCGTGGATCGCCGCGTTGCCGCCGCGGCTGATGCTCGACGACGACGTGCTGATGGTGCACGGCACGCCGGCCAGCGACCTCGTCTATTTCCTCGAAACGGTGACGCCCGACGGCTGCCGCGCGGCGACGCCGGATGAGATCGCGCAACGCGCCGGCGACGAAACGGCGTCGCTGATCCTGTGCGGCCACACGCACGTGCCGCGCGCCGCGGCACTCGAAGACGGCCGGCTGATCGTGAATCCCGGCAGCGTCGGATTGCAGGCGTACGCGGACGATCACCCGCATCCACACCGGATCGAAAACGGCACGCCGCATGCGCGCTACGCGATGGTGTCGCGCACGGCGGCCGGCTGGCACGCCGAATTCCATGCGGTCGACTACGACTGGGACGCCGCCGCCGCGACGGCAGCGGCGCGCGGGCGCGACGACTGGACCGTCGCGCTGCGCACCGGCCGCTGCTGATACGCGCAAGCGCCATCCGAAGGCCTGTCGCGCATCTGTTCCCACACGCGACGCGGCCCTGCCGCGCCCGAACGCCAAAGCGCCCGGCCACACGCCGTGCCTTCGCTACGCCGCCGCATTCACGAGCGTCAGACGCGCATCGAGCCCGCCGCCGCCATCCTGCCGATTGCTCAGCGTCAACGTGCCGCCCATCGCGAGCGCGAGCTGGCGCGCGATCGCAAGGCCGAGGCCCGTGCCGCCCGTCTCGCGATTGCGCGACGTCTCCACGCGGCGGAACGGTTCGAACACCGCGTCGAGCTGATCGTCCGGAATGCCGGGCCCGCGGTCGCGCACGACGATCACCGCGCCGCCGTCCGGCGCCGGCTGCACGTCGATCTCCGCCGCGCCCGCGAACTTCAGCGCGTTGTCGACGAGATTGCCGACGATCCGGCGCAGCGCCTTCGGCCGCGTGACGAGCGCGAGCGGCGCGCGGCTGTGCAGCGCGACGTCCTGCCCCGCATCGACGTAATCGCAGACGATGCTGTCGAGCAGCGCATCGAGATCGATGCGGCGCGCCGCCTCGTCGGAGCCGTGCAGCGTACGCGCATACGCGACGCCCTCCTTCACCAGATGCTCCATCTCGAGCAGATCCTGCCGCAGCTTCGCGCCTTGCGCATCGTCGTCCATCACGTCGACGCGCAGCCGCATCCGCGTGATCGGCGTCTGCAGATCGTGCGAGATCGATGCGAGGATCTGCATCCGTTCGGTCATGTACTGCGCGATGCGATCCTGCATCGCGTTGAATGCGCGCGCCGCGCGTGCGACTTCGGACGGCCCGTCCTCGCTGAGCCGCTCGCCCTTCAGGTCGGGGCCGAGCGCGTCGGCCGCGAGTGCGAGCTGCTTCAGCGGCCGCGTCGCGAGCCGTACCGCGAGCCAGCAGCACGCGGCCAGCACCGCGAGCTGCAGCGCGAGTACGACCGGCAGCCAGTCGGACAGCGGCACCGTCGACATTGGATGAATGTCGATCGTGAGCGGCGAGCCGTCGGTCAGCCGCAGATGCACTTGCAAATGTTCGCGATCGCCCGGAATCGCGTTCGCGGTCAGCGGATACCGGCCGCCGATGCCGTCCGAGATCGACCGCTCGACGCGCGCCGACAGCCGCGCCTCCGGCGGCGTGCCGGTCTCGCCGGGCCCGAGGATGAACGCATAGCTGCGTCGCGCGAGACGCGGCAGCCACGCGGCACGCTCGTCGGGCGGAAGATGATCGAGCAGCGCGACCGAGCTCGCGACTTCACGCTCGATGTAACCCATCATCAGGTTGGTCGTCGCCTGATCGCGCTCGGTGACGGTGAGCCAGAACGACAGCGTCTGCGCAAGCGCGAGCCCCACGCAGAGAATCAGCGCGAGCCGCGCGAACAGCGAGCGCGGCCAGTGCCACGCGATGCGCGCGTTCACGATGTGCCTTCGATCGCGGTGACGGCCGACGAGAACACGTAGCCTTCGTTGCGCAGCGTCTTGATGTAGCGCGGTTCGCGCGCGCCGTCGCGCAGCCGCTGGCGCAGCCGGCTCACGAGCAGGTCGATCGAGCGGTCGAACGGATCCGACTGGCGGCCCTGCGTCAGATTCAGCAATTGATCGCGCGTCAGCACGCGCTGCGGATGATCGAGAAACACGCGCAACAGCCGGTATTCGGCGCCGCTCAGCGCGACGAGCGTGCCTTCCGCATCGAGCAGATGGCGCCCCGTCGTGTCGAGCCGCCATTCGCCGAACGCGAGCATGCCGGCCGTCTCCGTCACCTGCATGCCGGGCGGCAGCATCCGCGCGCGGCGCAGCACCGAACGGATCCGTGCGAGCAGTTCGCGCACCGCGAACGGCTTCGCGAGGTAGTCGTCCGCACCCATTTCGAGGCCGACGATCCGGTCGGTTTCCTCGCTGCGCGCAGTCAGCATCAGCACCGGCACCGTACGGAACTTGCCGGCGCGCAGATCGCGGCACAGCGTCAGGCCGTCCTCGCCCGGCAGCATCAGGTCGAGCACGATCAGGTCGGGCGCGCCGTCGTCGAGCACGCTGCGCATCTCGCGCCCGTTCGCGGCCAGCGACACGCGCATGCCGTTCTTCTCGAGATAGTCCGCGATCAGTTCGCGAATGGCGCGATCGTCGTCGACGATCAGCACGTGGTCGGGCTTGTCCATGGATCGGTGTCGTACTCGTGAAGGGCGGGCGGGGCGATGTCCGCCTTTATACCGCGGCGAACCGGCGCGTTTGTATCGCACTGTATCGCGCCGCCGTCGCGACACACAACATTGCACACGCGCGGCTCGCCGGACACATCGCAGATACTTCGCGGCGGCCCAATGACGGCTATCGCAACCCGACCGGCCGGCGCCCGTGCGCAGCGGCCGGCCGCACCGGAGAAACGCCATGCTGCCCCGATTCAGGACCGCCGCCTTCGTGTTCGCGCTCGCCGCCACGGCCGGCCTCGCCGCGTTTGCCGGCACACGCGACGAGGCGGGCACGATGGCCTCGCTCGCCAGCTCGCGCGCGCCCGAGTTCGCCGGCATCGAGCGCTGGCACAACAGCGCGCCGCTCACGCTCGACCGGTTGCGCGGCAAGGTCGTGCTCGTCGACTTCTGGACGTACTCGTGCATCAACTGCATTCATACGATTCCGTACGTCAACGACTGCTACCGGAAATACCGCGATCAAGGGCTCGTCGTCATCGGCGTGCATACGCCCGAGTATCCGTTCGAACGCGACGCGAAAAACGTCGCCGACGCGATCGCGCGCTTCGGCATCCGCTATCCGGTCGCGCAGGACAACCGTTACGACACGTGGCGCGCGTACGGCAACCAGTACTGGCCCGCGCTGTATCTGATCGATGCGAACGGCAAGATCGTCTATACGCGGTACGGCGAAGGCGCGTACGACAAGACGGAGGCCGCGATTCGCGCCGCGCTGGCGCAAGCCGGCGAACCTGCGAAGGACGCGACGCGCACGCCGTAGCGCCGCCCGGCGCACGTGTGCACGAGCACGTGCACGAGCGCTTGCGGCCGATGCCCGTACGTGATTGGCGAACGCGTCATTCGCGTTTCGCGTCGGCTGCCGCGAGCATCGCGCCGCCGATCGCGACGTTCCCGCTCGCGACCAGCGCTTCGCCCGCGCCGCGAATATCGGCGGCCGCCTTGTTCTGCCCGAGCTTGCGCTTGCCGACGAGCCGCGTGATCTCGATCTGCAGGCCGACGATCGATTGCAGCATCGCCTCGAGATAGTCGGGCGGCGCATCGCCCATCTTCCACGGCACCGGCTGCGATGCCTCGTGCGTGTGCGTGAGCCGCGCGACGACACCGCGCACGAACTTCTCGTCGTCGCGCACCGTGATGCGGCCGTGCGCATGCACGACCACGTAGTTCCACGTCGGCACCTGACGGTGCGTCGCATGCTTGCTCGGATACCAGTTCGGCGAGATGTATGCGTCGCCCGCGTGGAAGATCACGAGCACGTCGTCGCCGTTCGCGACCGCCTGCCACACCGGATTCGCGCGCGCGACATGCGCGTGCAGCTCGCCGAGCCCGCCATCGCCGGGCAGCCATTCGAACGGGAGGTGGTTCGCGTCGAGCCCGTCTTTTCCGTGCGTGATCAGGCTGCCGAACGGATGGCGCACGATCAGCTCGCGCAGCACGTCGGGGCGGGATTCGGCGAAATCGGCAGGGACATACATGGGGCGGCTCCACGATCGGACAGGATTCGGACGGCGCATAGGCCGGCGTGTGCGGCCAACGGCACGCCGTCGCACGGCTTCGCGATGCGCCGATTGTGACTGCAAACTGGTTTATGCTGTAGAGCCGGTTTCCAATAATTTCGGTAGACCAGAATCATGGCAAGAACGGCCCGGATCGTCGACATCCCGTCGCTCGGCGCGCTCGATCGCGCAGCCGGCGACCTGAGCCGCCAGCTCGCGCAGGCGCTGCGCGAAGCCGTGCGTCGCGGCGATGTCCGGCCCGGCGACACGCTGCCGTCCACGCGTCTGCTCGCGGCATCGCTGCAGGTTGCGCGCGGCACCGTCGTCGACGCGTATGCGCAGCTTGTCGCCGAAGGCTTTCTCGAGTCGCGCGCCGGCGCCGGCACGCGCGTCGCGCATGCGCTGGCCGCGCCGCCGCCCGCGCGTTCGGCCGTGCGCCGGCCGCGCACTCGCGCGGGGTTGCCTGAGCCGGCCGCGACGTTCGCGCGCATCGCGCAGGAGTTCCGGCCGTTGCCGCCCGCGCCGTTCGCGATCTCGGTGCCGGCCGGCCTCACCGCGCCCGACGACGTATGGCGCCGCCTCGGCAACCGGCTGCGCGCACGCGGTGCGGGCGCGCCGTCCGGCTACGCCGATCCGCAAGGCGCGCTGCCGCTGCGCGAAGCGATCGCCGATTACGTGCGCCGCTCGCGCTCGGTGCGCTGCGAAGCCGATCAGGTCGTGATCACGAGCGGCACGCAGCAGGGGCTTCATCTGGCGACGCAGGTGCTGCTCGGCGCACACGATCGCGCGTGGGTCGAGAATCCCGCTTACCGCGGCATCACGGCGCTGCTCGACAGCACGGGCCGCCGCGATGCGATGGTGCGCGTGCCCGTCGATGCGGACGGTATCGACGTCGACGCCGGCATGCGCGCGGCAGCCGATGCGCGCGTCGCGTTCGTGACGCCGTCGCATCAGTATCCGCTCGGGATGCCGATGAGCATGGCGCGGCGCAATGCGTTGCTCGCGTGGGCGCGAACGCATCGCGCGTGGATCGTCGAAGACGACTACGACAGCGAGCTGCGCTACGAAGGCCATCCGTTTCCGTCGTTGCAGGGGCTGGACCCCGAGCACGTCGTCTATCTCGGCACGTTCAGCAAGGTGCTGTTTCCATCGCTGCGGCTCGGCTACGTGATCGCGCCCGACGATCTGGTGCCCGCGTTCTGCGGCGCGCGCGTGCTGATGGATCGTCATGCGCCGACCGCCGATCAGTACGTGCTCGCTGCGTTCATCGCCGAAGGCCATCTCGACCGGCACATCCGTCGCGTGCGCGGCGTCTATGCGGAACAGCGCACGCTGCTGATCGACACGCTCGGCGCACGGCTGCCGCGCGCGCTCGCCTGGGTGCAGCCCGGCGATCAGGGCATGCATGTCGTACTGTGGCTCGCCGACGGCATCGACGATCTCGACGTCGTCGCGCGCGCCGCCGACGCAGGCATCGCGGTGCGCGCGGTGTCGCCGATGTTCGCACCGGGCACCGCGCGGCCCGGCCTCGTGCTCGGGTTCGGCGGATTCGGCCGCGCCCGGATGGAAGCCGCCGCGCAGCGGCTCGCCGAGGTGATCGTCGAAGCCGCCGGCACGGCGCGCCGCCGACGCACGCGGTGAATCGCGCGCCGCGCCGCGTACTGGCGCGTGCATGGCGCGGCGTAATGGTTGTCGGCGCGCAACAAACGTAATCGTCTGTAAATCCTGCAAGCGAAACGCCGTTTGCGCCGCATTCGCCGCGCGCGCGTTTGCTAGCATCGCGGCTTTTTCCGCCCTTCGCGCCGTGAATCGCTTCGTGTCGTTCCTTCGCCTCGCACTGGCGCGCTGCCGCGCGCGCGTCGCGCCGTTCGCCGCCGGCTGCGCGGCACGCCTGCGCGCTGCGCTGCGCGGCGCCGCACACGCGCTTCGCCATCCGACGCGCCGCGGCATCGCGCTGACGCTCGCCGCGATACCGACGCTCGCGGTGCTGGTGCTGCTCGCGTTCGTGCCGTTCACGCCGAGCATCGGCGACATCCGCAAGGCACGCATTGAGCGGCCCGCGCGCGTGCTGTCGGCCGACGGCAAGCTGATCGCCGAGTTCCGGCCGGTCAATCGCGAATGGGTGCCGTTGAAGCTGATTTCGCCGCACACCGTCGACGCATTGATCGCGACCGAGGATCGCCGCTTCTACGCGCACCACGGCATCGACTGGCGCCGCACGCTCGCGGCCGCATTGCATACGTTCGGCGGCGAGCGGCAGGGCGGCTCGACGATCACGCAGCAGCTCGCGCGCAATCTCTATCCGGACGAAGTCGGCCGCGCGCCGACGCTCACGCGCAAGCTGAAGGAGCTCGTCACCGCGTTCAAGATCGAGATGGTGTACAGCAAGGCCGAGATCCTCGAGACGTATCTGAACACGGTGCCGTTCCTCTACAACGCGTACGGCGTCGAGATGGCCGCGCGGACCTACTTCGGCAAATCGGCGGACCAGCTCGACGTCGTCGAAAGCGCGACGCTCGTCGGGATGCTGAAGGGCAACAGCTACTACAACCCGGTGCTGAATCCCGAGCGCGCATTGCAGCGTCGCAACGTCGTGCTCGAGCAGATGGCGAAGGCCGGCATGCTGTCGGCAAGCGAACTCGCGCGGCTGCAGCGCCGGCCGCTGCGCGTCGACTTCGAGCGGCAGACCGCCGACCCGGGCCTCGCGCCGCATTTCGCGGTGCAGGTCCGCAAATGGCTGATCGCGTGGGCCGACAGCCACGACTACGATCTGTACTCGGACGGCCTCGTGATCCGCACGACGCTCGATGCGCGATTGCAGCAGATGGCCACGCGCGCGCTCGTCCAGCAGACCGACCGCTTGCAGGCTGTCGCCGACGCCGCCTGGCGCGGCCCGTCCGGATGCGGGCTGCGCAACGCGCTGTTCCGCGGCTTCATCCGGCAGACGCCCGATTACCGCGACGCGCGCGACGCGGGGCTCACCGATGCGGCGGCACTGACGCAGCTCGGCGCGAACCGCGCGTTCGTGCGCGCGCTGTGCGAGCGCAAGACACAGGTGCAGGCCGGCTTCGTCGCGATCGATCCGCGCAACGGCGCGATCCGCGCGTGGGTCGGCAGCCCCGATTTCGGCGACGAGCCGTTCGACCACGTCGAGCAGGCGCGGCGCCAGCCGGGCTCGACGTTCAAGCCGTTCGTCTACGGCGCCGCGTTCGCGGACGGCGCGCGGCCGAGCAACACGTTCGTCGATCGCGACGTCGCGATTCCGCTCGGCGATCGCAGCGTGTGGCGCCCCACCGACGCGGAGCCGCCGACCGGCGCGCCGATGACGCTGCGCGATGCGCTCGCGCTGTCGCGCAACCGGATCACCGCCCAGCTGATGCAGCGCGAAGGTGCGGCGAAGGTCGTGCGGCTCGCGCGCGCGATGGGGGTGCGCGACAGCCCGCTCGAGGCGGTGCCGTCGCTCGCGCTCGGCACGAGCCCCGTCACGCTGAAGGAGATGGTGTCCGCGTACGCGACGATCGCGAACCGCGGCGTCTATGTCGCGCCGCAGGCGATCACGCAGATCGAGGATCGCAACGGCAAGGTGCTCGCGCGCTTCGCCGACGCGCCGCCGCAACGCGCGCTGCCGGCCAATGCGGCGCTCACGCTCGTCGACGTGATGCGCGACGTCGTCGACCGCGGCACGGGTGCCGACATCCGCACGCGCTACGGGATTCGCGGCGACGTGGCCGGCAAGACCGGCACGACGCAGGACAACGCGGACGGCTGGTTCATCCTGATGCATCCGCAACTCGTCGCCGGTGCGTGGGTCGGCTTCGACGACGGCAGCGTGACGCTGCGCAGCGACCACTGGGGTGCGGGCGCGCACAGCGCACTGCCGATCGTCGGCGCATTCTATGTCGACGCGCTGCGTGCACGCGCGATCGATCCGCACGCGCAGCTCTCGCCCGATTTCCGCCCGCGCGCCGCGCCGGCACCCGCGCCGAAGCGGCGCGCGCATCCGGGCCTGTTCGACTGGCTGCGACTGTTCCGCTAGCGCGTCAGTCCGCCGTATCGCCGCCCTTCGGCAGCTTCGACCACGCGCCGCGGCCCGGCAGCGGCGACCATGCGGGGCGCGTCTTGCGCGCGCTGTCGATCACGACCAGATAGCGGCCGGCGATCGGCGAGATCTCGCGGTCGCCGCGCAGCACCCACAGCGATTTGCCGGCCTCGACGCGCGCCTGATAGTCGTCGTCGAGAATCCCGTGTCGGTCGAGGAACGTGTTGAGCGACGCGGGAATCCGCACGCAGCCCTTCGAGTGGCGGATGCCGAGCAGCGGCTCGAGCCGATCGGGATCGGTCGCATGCATCTGAAAGCGCATCGCCGACTTGCCGCCCTTGCCCCAGCCGCGCTCGCCGTCGACCCAGCCGAAGTCGAAGATGCGCATGTCGCGGTGGCCGTAGCCGCGAATGCCGTTCTCGTTCGTCGTGCCTTCCGCGCGGAAGTCCATGTGGTCCGGCGAATGATGGAACACGCCGAGCGGCGTCAGGAAGTGATCGTACTGGCCCGGCAGCCCCGTCGCGACGGGGGCGGCGCCGATCAGCAGCCACGCGTTCGCGGGCGTCGCGCGGAAGTAGATGAACAGCGCCTGCACGTTCGGCGCGCGGTCGACCATCACGACGTATTCGCCGGCGAGATCCCCGAGATCGGCGGCGGCGAGTGCGCGCTGAAGCCGTTCGCCGTACGCGCGCTGTTCGTTCGCGGGCACGTTCAGGCGACGCGTGACTTCCTGCGCGAAGCGCTTGCGCATGTCGAGCGCGCGGGCCGTCGCGCTTTCGGCTTCGTGTGCGGACAGCGGCGGATGCCGGCGCGGCGGCGTCGGCGCCGCCTCGCTGGCCGGCGTTTCGGATGCGGCCGATGCGGGTGTCGCGGCGGATGCGGCGGATGCGGAGGACGCGGCGGACACGGAGGATGCACCGGACGCAGTCGACGCAGAGGACGCCGGCGTGGCCGCCGACGCGGCCGACGCACCGGACGCTCCGCTTGCCGCATGCGGACGCGAAGCCGCGGGTGCGGACGACGCACCGGACGCACCGGTTTCGGCATGCGGACGCGAAGCCGCGGGCGCCGCCGAAGCGGCCGGCGACGATCCCGCCGTCGCGGACGACGGCGTATCGGACGCAGCCCACGCGGCAGACGGCGCGACGACGGACAGGGACGGGACGGCAGCGAGCCACATGCAGGCGGCCGCTGCGACGGTACGGCGACGCGGTCGAGCGATTCGCCGCGTCAGGTCGGAAAGCATCATGCGGTCGTTGACCATCGGCCGGGCCGGCGCTCGCGCAGGGCGAGCGGCACGCATTGCGCGAAAAGCCATCGAGACGGTCGGCGCAACGCCATGCGCGCGATGTCGACGCCTCTTCGCGGCGGAAGCCGTGCACCGATGCCGCGCGCCCGGTCCGATGGTGAGCTAATGAGTCGTCAGGGCTACGATTCTACGCGTGCATGGCGAAATCGGCAGCGACGCGGCGCCCGTTTCGCCGCGAATTTGCGTTTCGTTACCGTTGTTTCAACGCGTGACCGTGCCGCGCGCACCGTCTCATCGCGAGATCGCTTCGAGCGCGATGCCCTTCGTGCGCGGCCCCATGATGCCGATCGCCGCCATCACGATCGCCATCGCGCCCGCAATGAACGCGAACACGCCGACCGTGCCGAAGCCCTTGAGCACCGCGGCAATCACGAACGACGAGAAAATCGCCGAGAAGCGGCTCCACGAGTAGACGAAGCCGACCGCGCGCGCACGGATCGACGTCGGGAACAGCTCGGCCTGATACGCATGGAAGCTGTACGACATGATGTTGCTCGCGAGCGTCAGGCCGATGCCGAGCACGATCAGCAGCGCGCCGATCGTCGTCTGGCTGAACAGCAGCCCGCAGACGAGCACCGTCGCCGCCATCGCGACGATCACCGACTTGCGCTCGAAGCGGTCCGCGATCACGAGCCCGATCAGCGGGCCGACCGGTGCGGCGAGCGCGATCACGCTTGAATACATCAGGCTCGACGTGATCGTGATCCCCTGCTTGATCAGCAGCGTCGGCACCCAGTTCGCGAACCCGTAGAAGCCGACCGTCTGGAACACGTTGAAGATCGTCATCATGATCGTGCGGCTGCGATACGGCGGCACCCACATGTCGCGGAAGCTGCCGCGTTCGGCAACCGGCTCCGCCGGGGCGGGCGCCGGCAGCGGCCGTCCGTATTCGGCCTCGACCTTCGCTTCGAGCGCACGCATCACGCGATCGGCTTCGTCGAGCCGGCCCTGCTGCGCGAGCCAGCGCGGGCTTTCCGGCAGTTCGCGGCGAATCCACCAGACGAAGATCGCGCCGTGCGCGCCGATCAGCACGACCCAGCGCCAGCCGTCGAGGCCGAACGGCGCACGCGGCACGAGCAGATACGCGAGAAACGCGACCACCGGCACCGCGACGAAGCCGACCGCCTGCTCGCACGCGAACGCGCGGCCGCGAATCTGCTTCGGTACGAGCTCGGAGATGTACGTGCCGATCGTCACCATCTCGACGCCGAGGCCCAGGCCGACGACGAAGCGCCAGAAATTCAGGCCCGTCGCGGTGTCCTGGAACGCCATCACGACGTTCGCGGCCGTGTACCACAGCAGCGACCACGTGAAGATCGCGCGGCGGCCGAAGCGGTCGGCGAGAAAGCCGCAGGCGATCGTGCCGACGAACAGCCCCGAAAACAGCGCGGCGATGAAGCTCGCGACGCCCGTCGTGCCGAACAGCCCGTGCGTCGTCGCGCTGAGGATCCCGCTTTTCACGAGACCGGGCGCGACGCAGCCGCTGTACAGCAGATCGTAGAGTTCGAAGAAGAAGCCGAGGCTCAGCAGCACGACCAGCTTCCACACGCTGCGCGTCGGCGGCAGCCGGTCGAGGCGGGCCGAAATCGTGCCGGCGTCGATCAGCGGGGATCGGGCCGGCGCCTGCGGGATGCTGTCCGTTGAAGCCATCGTGATGCGTCTCCTGTCGTGTCGTCTGTTGTTGTCGCGGCCGTCCGGCGTCGCGCGAATCGCTGCATTGTACCGGCACGTGCCGCGCTTACGTGCCGCGCGCGACGGCATGCGCCGGCGCGCGGCGGCGTCGCGGATGCGCTGGCGCGGCCGGAAAGATGTAAATTTCGTAACCGTCTGTCGGCCGCCGGCGCACGGCAAAGGCCGCCGCATCGGCCGCCGCGCACCGACGCCGCCGTGCGCGCAGCCCCCGCCGTACGGGGCGCACGCGGCGATCGCGGCCCCGCACGCCGCGCGCGCCATCGCGTCGTCGGGCGCGCCGACGCATCGTCGCCGCCGCCGTCGCGCCCCGGTAACATGCTACCGGGCCAACCGCCGGCCGCCCGATGCCTGTCGGCAAACGGACATGTCGGCAAATCGTAAGCAATCCATGTTCATACAACGACTTTCTCATTTCGCCCGCCGGATTGCGCTGATCGCACTGCTGCAGTTCGCAGTCGTCGCGACCGCGTCGGCGTTTCCGGCCGCCGCCTCGGCGCCGAGCGCGAGCGCCGTCGGCGCCGCACCCGTTCCGACGATTTCGCTCGGCGACGCGCTCGCGCAGCTCAAGCAGATGCAGGCCGAGCAGGACCGCATCAAGCAGAAGACGTCGACGTCGACCACCAGCAAGGAACTCGACGCGCTCGAAGACGCGACGCAGCAGCTGAGCGCCGCGGTCGAGAAACTGCAAGGCGAGCTCACGCCGCAACGTGTGCAGTTGCAGGCGCAGCTCGACGTGCTCGGGCCGCCGCCCGCGCCGGGTGCCGCGCCGGAAACGCCGGCCGTCGCGCAGCAGCGCGCGACGCTGAATGCGCGCAAGGCGCAGATCGAGGCCGCGCTGAAACAGGCGGCCGATCAGAAGACCAATCTCGCGAACCTGTCCGATCAATTCGCGAAGCTGCATCGCAGCCTGCTCAGAAACCAGCTCGCGTTCCGCTCGGCCAGCATTTTCAGCGCGCAATTCTGGCTGCCGCTATTCCATCTGCCGCCGGACGACGTACAACGGCTCGGCGATTTCCAGCGCGAGCTGCGCGACATGCTCGGCTCGTCGTGGACGCCGGGCCAGCGCGCGACCACCGTGCTGCTGTTGATCGCCGCGTTCGCGGCGTGGCTCGGCGGACGCCGGCTGCTCGAATACGGGCTCGCATGGATCTGTCTGAACCGTCTGCCGCCGACGCGGCTGCGCCGCAGCGCGCTCGCGCTGTCGACTGCGGTCGCGACGCTCGTGGCGACCGCGGTTGCCGTGCAGATTCTCTATCTCGCACTCGCGCGCCACTACACGCCGACACCGGCGATGAGCGATCTGTGGGACCAGTTCGTGAAACTCGCCGCGACCTGCGCGCTGATCGCAGGCCTCGGTCGCGCGCTGCTCTGTACGAGGCATCCGTCGTGGCGGCTGCCCGCGCTCGCCGATCCCGTCGCGCTCGCGATGCGGCCGTTCCCCGGCGTGCTGGCCGCGCTGCTGCTGATATCGGGCACGCTCGAATCGATCGACCGGATCGCGGACACGAGCCTGTCGGTCACGCTGCTCGGCCGCGGTTTCGTGTCGCTGGTCGTCGCGCTGACGGTGGGCGCGTCGCTGCTGCGCGCGAACCGCGTGCGCAGCGCGCTGGCGGCAGCCGGCGAATCGCCCGAGCAGCGCTCGACGCTTGCCGGGCTGATCCACGCGGGCGTGACGCTCGCGATCGTCGTGTCGCTGATTGCGCTGGCGATCGGCTACATCACGGTCGCGCGCTTCATCACGTACGAGCTCGTGTGGTTCGAGATCGTGCTCTGCAGCGTGTACGTGCTCACGCAGCTGACGCGCGACGCGAGCGAGAGCCTGTTCTCGGTGAACCTGTCGACGGGCAAGCAGATCAAGCATCTGTTCGCGCTCGACGACCGGCATCTCGAACAGGCACACACCGTCGTGTCGGGCGTCGGCACGAGCCTGCTGATGCTCGTCGCGGCGATCGCGCTGCTGACGGGCGGCTTCGGCACGACGCCGAGCGATCTGCTCGACAGCGCGATCGCGATGATCGGCGGCCAGCGGCTGCAGAGCCTGAACATCATGCCGGACCGCATCATGAACGCGGTGATCGGGTTCGCGATCGGCTTCTATCTGCTGCGCTCGGTACGGCGCTGGCTCGACAACGAGTTCCTGCCGGCGCTCGGCATGGACAGCGGCATGCGTGCGTCGCTCGTCACGCTGTTCGCGAACGTCGGCTACGTGCTGCTCGTGCTGATGACGCTCGGGCTGCTCGGCGTGAAATGGAGCAACCTCGCGTGGATCGTCAGTGCGCTGTCGGTCGGTATCGGCTTCGGCCTGCAGGAGATCGTGAAGAACTTCGTGTCGGGGTTGATCCTGCTGACGGAGCGGCCGGTGAAGGTCGGCGACATGATCAGCATCGCGGGCGTCGAAGGCGACATCCGCCGCATCAACGTGCGCGCGACCGAGATTCAGCTCAGCGATCGCTCGACCGTGATCGTGCCGAATTCGCAGCTGATCTCGCAGAACCTGCGCAACGTGACGATGGGCAACAGCACGCAGGGCGTCGCGACGCTGATGCTGACGTTTCCGCTGAACACCGATCCGGAACAGGTGCGCGACCTGCTGCTCGAGGCGTACCGCGCCCACCCGGCGATTCTCGAGAAGCCGGCGCCGTCGGTCACGTTCAGCCAGCTCGCGCCGGACGGCATTACGCTGAGCGTGACGGGCTACGTGGCGAGCCCGCGCATCGCGGGTTCGACGAAGAGCGACCTGCTGTTCGAGATCCTGAAGCAGCTGCGTGCGGCGAAGATCACGCTGTCGAGCCCGCAGGTGCTGGTGCTGCACAACGAGCCGGCGAGCGACGCGTAACGCACGGCACCACTCGCACCGCGCGCCACAGAAGAAACGGGCCGGTGCCGCATCGCGGCAACCGGCCCGTCGGTTTTGATGGCTGCGGCGCGAAGCGCACCGCCCGCGCTTACACGTCGAACTTCACGCCCTGGGCGAGCGGCAGTTCGCGGCTATAGTTGATCGTGTTGGTCGCACGACGCATATACGCCTTCCACGCATCGGAACCCGACTCGCGGCCGCCGCCCGTTTCCTTCTCGCCGCCGAACGCGCCGCCGATCTCCGCGCCGCTCGTGCCGATGTTCACGTTGACGATCCCGCAGTCGCTGCCGGCCGCCGACATGAAGTACTCGGCCTCGCGCATGTCGTTCGTGAAGATCGCCGACGACAAGCCTTGCGGCACCGCGTTGTGCACCGCGATTGCGTCGTCGAAGTTGTCGTACACCATCACGTAGAGGATCGGCGCGAACGTCTCGCGCTCGACGACGGCCGTTTGCTTCGGCATCCGGACAATCGCCGGACGCACGTAGTAAGCGTCCGCGTGACCGACGTCGACACGCTCGCCGCCCTTCACTTCACCGCCCTGCTCGCGCGCATCGGCGAGCGCCTTCTGCATCGCGTCGAACGACGCGCGATCGACGAGCGGGCCGACGAGCGTGCCTTCCTCGAGCGGGTTGCCGACCTTCACCGATGCATACGCCTTCTCGAGGCGCGGCAGCAGCTGATCGACGATGCTCCGGTGCACGATCAGGCGGCGCAGCGTCGTGCAGCGCTGGCCGGCCGTGCCGACCGCCGCGAACGTGACCGCACGCACGACGAGATCGAGATCGGCGCTCGGCGCGACGATCATCCCGTTGTTGCCGCCGAGTTCGAGGATGCCGCGCGCGAGACGCTGGCTCAGCACCTTCGCGACCTCGGTGCCCATCCGCACGCTGCCCGTCGCGCTGACGACCGGCACCTTCTTCGACGACGTCAGCACCTCGCCGACATCGCGCGTGCCGAGCACGAGCTGATGCAGCCCTTCGGGCGCGACGCCCGGGTGGGTCTTGTCGAACTCGCGCAGCGCCTTGCCGAGCAGCACGTGGCATGCGATCGCGGTGAGCGGCGTCTTTTCCGACGGCTTCCACACGACAGGATCGCCGCACACGAACGCGAGCGCCGCATTCCACGCCCACACCGCGACCGGGAAGTTGAACGCCGAAATCACGCCGCACACGCCGAGCGGATGCCACGTTTCCATCATGCGGTGGCCCGGGCGCTCCGATGCGATCGTGAGGCCGTAGAGCTGACGCGACAGGCCGACCGCGAAATCGCAGATGTCGATCATTTCCTGCACTTCGCCGAGGCCTTCCGACGCGATCTTGCCGGCTTCGAGCGTGACGAGGCGGCCGAGCGCGGCCTTGTGCTCGCGCAGCACGTTGCCGAACACGCGCACCAGTTCGCCGCGCACCGGCGCGGGCACCGTGCGCCACTTGAGGAATGCGTCGTGCGCGGCGTCGATCTTGCGCTCGGCGTCGGCGGGCGTGTCGACCGCCAGCGTCGCGAGCGTCGCGCCGTCGAGCGGCGAGCGCGCCGTCAGCGCGTTGCCTTTCCACTGGGCGAGATCGATGTCGAGCGCGGCAAGAATGTCGTTGAATTGCATCACTTCCTCTTCAGGGACAGATTGATCGGTGCGGCGGCCACGCCGCCCGCGTGATTCGATTGGAGCGCGTTCGCGCGCCTTGTGCAAGCGGATGCGCGCGCCGCCGCGCCGTTGCGCGATGCCGCGCACGAACTGCGGCATCGCCGCCGCCGAGGCGGCCGGCCGGCACGCCCGTGCGCTCGCGGCGCACGATCCATGGACGACATTGTGGGTGGCCACAAGTCGGGCGGCTATTGATATTAACTCACCACTTCATTCGAAAAACGCAAGACCGCCGACGTATCGGCGAGCGTCTCCGGGCTCGCCCTACGTGCGCCGTGAACGCCGGGCGCGGGCTTGCGCGACGCGCCGCGGCGGCGCGCGCCTGCCTGGTGAGTTGATGACGAACCTGCATCACCCTGTGCGGAAATATCGTTTGCCGCACGGCAATCGGCCGCCCCACAATCGGGGCCACGTCGAGGTGCGATCTGCACCCGGCGCGCCGACGGCCGCCGATGCGCGGCCGAACGGCGAACGAAGGCGACGCGCGCCGCCGCGCGATCGGCGCGGACGCGCCGCCGCGTCGCATCGACAACAAAATTCCGGAGACAGCGCCCAGCGCCCGCCATGCACTCAGATGCCCGCCCCGATTCGTCCCGTCCGCCCGGTTCGCGCGCCGCGAAGCCGGCCCTCCATCGCCGCCTGCAGGCGCGCCATCTGCGGATGATCGCGATCGGCGGCTCGATCGGCACGGGCCTGTTCGTCGCATCCGGCGCGTCGATTTCGCAGGCCGGCCCCGGCGGCGCGATGTTCGCGTACATGGTGATCGGGCTGATGGTGTACTTCCTGATGACGAGCCTCGGCGAAATGGCCGCATTCATGCCGGTGTCGGGCTCGTTCGCGACCTACGGCGCGAAGTTCGTCGACGAAGGCTTCGGCTTCGCGCTCGGCTGGAACTACTGGTACAGCTGGGCCGTCACGCTCGCCGTCGAACTGGTCGCCGCGCAGCTCGTGATGCACTACTGGTTTCCGCACGTACCGGGCGTCTGGTGGAGCGCGCTCTTTCTGACGCTGATCTTCGCGCTCAACGCGCTGTCGGTGCGCGGCTTCGGCGAGGCCGAATACTGGTTCGCGCTGATCAAGGTCGTCACCGTGGTCGCCTTCATCGGCGTCGGCCTGCTGATGATCTTCGGGATCATGAAGGGCGGCCCGAGCGCGGGCCTCGCGAACTTCACGATCGGCGACGCGCCGTTCGTCGGCGGCCTGCCGGCGATGCTCGGCGTCGCGATGATCGCCGGCTTCTCGTTCCAGGGCACCGAAATGATCGGTGTCGCGGCCGGCGAATCGGAAAACCCGCGCACGACGATCCCGCGTGCGGTCAGCCAGATCTTCTGGCGCATCCTGCTGTTCTACGTACTCGCGATCTTCGTGATCGGCGTGCTGATTCCGTACACCGATCCGAGCCTGCTGAAGACCGACGTGACCGACATCGGCGTGAGCCCGTTCACGCTCGTGTTCCGTCACGCGGGCCTCGCGTTTGCGGCCGGCGTGATGAACGCGGTGATCCTGACCGCGGTGCTGTCGGCCGGCAACTCGGGCATGTATGCATCGACGCGCATGCTGTACAACCTCGCCACCGAAGGCCGCGCGCCGAAGCTGTTCGCGAAGCTGTCGGCAGGCGGCGTGCCGCGCAATGCGCTGTACGCGACGACGGCCGTCGGCGCGCTCTGTTTCCTCACCTCGCTGTATGGCGACAAGACCGTCTACATGTGGCTGCTCAACACGTCGGGCATGGCGGGCTTCATCACGTGGCTCGGCATTGCGGTCAGCCACTACCGCTTCCGCAAGGGACTGCTGAAGCAGGGTTACCGTCTCGATCAGCTGCCGTACCGGTCGAAGTGGTTCCCATTCGGCCCGATCTTCGCGTTCGTGCTGTGCGCGATCGTCGCGCTCGGGCAGGACTACCAGGCGTTCTTCGCGACGCGGATCGACTGGGTCGCCGTCGCCGCGACCTATATCGGGCTGCCGTTCTTCTTCGCGATCTGGATCGGCTACGCGCTGGTGCGCAAATGTCGGCTGGTCCGCTACGAGGACATGGACATCGCCCCGTGGATCGAGCGCAACGCAACGCCGGAGCCGGCCACCGACACCTCGGCCGGCTACGCCGCCTACGTCGCGCGGCCCGCGAACCCGACGTCCGGCGCATAAGCACGCCGCCGCCGCGCCGCGCGCCGATGCTGCGCGTGGTCGGTGCCACCCCCACACCATTCGACGCGGCGCGCGCGTTCAGGCAAGATCGACGCGCGCCGCCCGTTTTTTTCGTCGTCACGACTTGCCGAATCGCATGCAGAACTTCTACGAAGCCACCGTTACCCGCCCGCCCTATCCGCAACTGAGCGGCACGCTCGACACGCAGGTCTGCATCGTCGGCGGCGGCCTTGCCGGCCTGTGCACGGCGCTCGGCCTCGTCGAGCGTGGTGTGCGCGACGTGATCGTGCTCGACGGCGAGCGCGTCGGCTTCGGCGCGTCGGGCCGCAACGGCGGCTTCGTGTTCGGCGGCTACAGCCTCGACAACGCGGACCTGCTGCGCACGCTCGGCCGCGACGAAGCGCGCCGCCTGTACCGGCTGACGGTCGACGCGGTCGACCTGATCCGCGCGCGCATCGCGCGCTACGGGATCGACTGCGACATCGTCGATCGCGGCGTGATGCTGGCGAACTGGTTCGACGATCCGTCGCGGCTCGACGGCGTGCGCACGCTGATGAAGCGCGAATTCGACGTCGACTGGGAACCGGTGAAGCGCGACGCGTTGCGCGCGCAACTGCATACCGCGCGCTACCACGGCGGTCTGTTCGAGCCGAACGCCTTCCACTTCCATCCGCTGAAGTACGTGCTCGGCGTCGCGGCGGCCGCCGCACGCGGCGGCGCGCGCATCTACGAACGCTCGGCCGCGCTCGGCATCGCGCGCGAAGGCGCGGGCTACGTCGTGCGCACGGCGCACGGCAGCGTGCGCGCGAAGGACGTCGTGTTCGCGGGCGGCGGCTACGCG
Organism: Burkholderia sp. BC1; assembly: GCF_052683555.1. NCBI lineage: Bacteria > Pseudomonadati > Pseudomonadota > Betaproteobacteria > Burkholderiales > Burkholderiaceae > Burkholderia > Burkholderia sp. BC1. Next base: position 10,453 of record NZ_JBQYLP010000064.1, on the reverse strand, counting down.
CGCGGCGTGTCGCCGCGCATCGAGCGCGCGGTGCTGCCGATCGCAACCTACGTGATCGCCACCGAGCCGCTCGGCGAACGGCTGAAGGACGCGATCGACGCGCCGTATGCGATCTACGACACGCGCTTCGCATTCGACTACTACCGGCCGCTGAAGGACACGCGGATCCTGTGGGGCGGCCGCATCTCGGTGCTCGACCGCGGCCCCGACGCGATCGCGCGGCTGCTGCGCCGCGACCTGCTGCGCGTGTATCCGCAGCTCGCGGATGTGAAGGTCGACTACGCCTGGGGCGGACTGATGAGCTATGCGCGGCACAAGATGCCGCAGATCGGCCGCGACGCCGACGGCGTCTGGCATGCGATCGCGTTCGGCGGCCACGGGATGGCGCCGACCACGGTGGCCGGCGAAACGCTCGCCGCTGCGCTGGCCGAAGACCGGCCGGTGCCGGACGGCTTTCGCGCCTTCGGCCTCACGCGCACGTTCGGGCTCGCAGGGCTCGCGGCCGCGCAGCTCACCTACACCGCGTACCAGGCGCGCGACGCGCTCGCCGCGTACCGCCGATGAGCGTCGCGGGCCGCCGCGGCGCGGCCGGAACGGCGCCGGAAAGCGAGCCGGCGCTCGACGAATCGTCGATTTTCCGCATGCTAGAATGCCCGTTCCACGCCGCCGCGAAGCCAGAACAACCGCACATGAAAGCAGGAAGCAAGGCCGCCACGTCCGACAACCGCGCGCTTCCGTCCGATGCACGGCGCAAATACGATCCCGAGCAAACCAAGCGCAACATCCTCGACGTCGCCACGCAGGAATTCTCCGCGATGGGGCTCGCCGGTGCGCGTGTCGACGCGATCGCCGAGCGCACGAACACGACGAAGCGGATGCTGTACTACTACTTCGACAGCAAGGAAGGCCTGTACGAGGCTGTGCTCGAAAAGGTGTACGGCGACATCCGCGCGCTCGAGCAGGAGCTGCACGTCGGCGACATGGAACCGCGCGAAGGGATGCGCCGCCTCGTCGAATTCACGTTCGACTATCACGACAAGCATCGCGACTTCGTTCGCCTCGTATCGATCGAAAACATCCACGGCGCGAAGTATCTCGAACAGCTGAAGTCGTTCAAGAACCGCAACGTCAGCATCATCAAGACGCTCGAGGAACTGCTCGAGCGCGGCGCGGCGAGCGGCGCGTTTCGCAAGGACATCGACGCGTTCGACCTGCATCTGCTGATCAGCTCGTTCTGCTTCCACCGCGTCTCGAACCGCTACACATTCGGCGCCGCGTTCGGTCGCGATCCATCGGCGCCGCGGCTGCGCACGCGCCATCGCGACACGATCGCCGAAGCCGTGCTGCGCTACATCGCCGCGTAACGCAGACGTTCGCGGTCGCTCGTTTCCGTTTCCGTTTCCGCACCCGCGTCGGCCGGGGCGGGCGACGCCAGTGCGCGCCGCGCCTTGTCCTCCGGGCTCCCCGCCACGAAATACTTGCGCGCCCAGCGCGCATCGGGCGCGAGCGCGAGCCGCGCATGCGCGCCCGTGCTGCCCTGCTTCGCCTCGATCGCGAGCGCCCGCGCCCGGTAGTGTTCGTAGAGCCGCAGGAATTCCGCGAGATAGGTGCCGGCGATCCGCGCGTCGCGAATCTCGAGCAGGTTCTCGTCGTTGTACTGCTCGGAGTTGCGGCTCATGTTCGCCGAGCCCGTATAGACGATCGGATTCTCGCCTTCCGCATCGATCACGATGAACTTGTGATGGATCACGACGGGCGGATAGGCCGGCGCCGGTTCGCCCGGAAATAGCCGCAGTTCCGGCTCGAACCCCTGCGGCACCATCGCGGGCGAGAAATACGCGGCGTCGATCACGTCGCGATGGTCGCGCCGGCGATGGTACAGCTCGAGGTTTGCGAGCGTCGCGGCGTCGAGCGACTGCCCCGCCTGCTGCGCCGCATCGGCCTTCGTCGCGCTGCCCGCGCTGATCCGGTTCACGAGTCCGAACATCATCAGCCCGCGATCGCCCGCTGCAAAGCATGCGTCGCGCAGCGCCGCGTCGGTCGGCATGAACAGGCAGAACGACACCGAATGCTTGGCGGCCGCGATCGCGGCGACGATCGTGTCGATCTCCGTGCGCCGGCCCGCCGGCTCCGGCGAAAACGCGACGCGCACCTGCGCGCTGCCGATCGTCATCGGCGCCGACCAGCCCGACGACAGGCGCGCCGTCTCCGCAATCGACGGATTCGCGGCCAGCGCCCGCGCACGCTCTTCGTACAGCGCGGCCAGCTCCGGCGAGTCGAACGCGTGCAGCACGTTCGCCTGTTCGGTGAGCCCTTCGGTCGTGAAGTTCGCGGAACCCGTCAGTACGCGCGCCGGCGCGACGCCCGCGCCGGTGTTCGTCACGATGAACTTGTCGTGCATGATGTGCGTCCTGTCGCGCGGCGCGAGCGTCGCGAGGCCCTGCAGCGCGTCGACGGCCGGCTGGTTCGGCGACGGCAGCGGCCGCTTGCCCTTGCGGGTCGTCACGTGCGCGTCGTAGACGATCGCGAGCGACGCCTCGCCGTGCGCCCGCCCGAACGCTTCGAAGGCGGGCAGCGCCCACAGCGTGTCCGTCAGGTGATAGACGGCCGAGACCGCGCGCGAGGCCGGATCGAGCATCTCGGCGAACACCTGCTCCATGTCGTTCGCGAGCCAGGTGCGCAGCTTCAGCGCCTGTGCGTCGCTCGGCACTTCGTCCGGCGCGAGGCCGAGCGCCGCGACCTGCCTGGCGAACGCCTGCGAACTGACCACCGCGCGGTTGAACCAGGTGCCGATCCCGTCCTCGATGTGCGCGGGCAGCACGATGCGGCACACGCCGGCCTGCGCGTCGAGCAGCTGCAGACGCTCGGGCGTGCCGACGACCGGATACACGTCATAGCGAAACGCCGCCCCGCGATCCTGCGGATCGATGCGCGCGTCCCACCACATAAATTTCTGGATCGGCGCCTGGTCGGTCGGCGCGTCGCCCTGCGTATCGGCGGCCGGGCCGTCGAACGTCAGCCGGTTCGGCAGCCAGCTGGCCGACGCACGCCTGCTGCCGTCCGCCGACCGGAAGCCCGGCGTGCGCCGGATCGCGAAGCCGAGGAAGTCGGCACGCGACTGCGCGTCGGGCCAGTCGAACGCCAGCAGGACGAGAGTGGGCGACAGATAGCTGCGTACGCGCACGGACATTCGTTGCTCCCTGGCCCGCGGCCGGGCCGATTCAATGGAGAAATCGCGACTGTTCCCGTCTTCGCCGGTACGGGGCGCGCGTCAGCGCACGCTGAGGCCCGGGCGGGCGCAGCCAGCCGCGGCCGCGCAGGGGCCGCACGCAATCGGCGAGAACCGGTGTCGAGTGTCCGTGTCGATGTTTCCGTCGGAATGACGGTTCGATGAAGCTTCTGTGTCGTGCGCGCGTCAGCCGCAGAGCACGAGTTCGATGCCGCGCGCGGTCAGCGCGCGACGTACGGCGCGCTCGGGCGCGCGCTCGGTCACCAGATAGCGCGCCGCCGACGTGCCGTTGATGCGCACCGGCGTCACGCGGCCGAACTTCGAATGATCGGCGACGATGATCGCGGTGCCGGCGGCCGCGATCATCCGGCTGCGCACCTCGGCCGCGAGCCGCGAGTAGTCGGTGCAGTCGCCGTCGGCCGTGATGCCGCCCGCGCCGACGAACGCGAAATCGACGTGGTACTGCGCAAGCTGCTGGATCGTGTCGAGGCCGAACGTCGCGTCCTCGTCGTCGGACAGCTCGCCGCCGAGCAGCGTCACGCGATTGCCGTTGCGCCGTGCGAGCACGAGCGCGGTGCGCCAGTCGTTCGTGTAGACCGACAGCCGATGCCGGTCGGCGAGCGCGAGCGCGACCGCGTGCGGCGTACTGCCGGAGTCGATCAGCACCGATGCGCCGTCCGGCACGAACTCGGCCGCACGCCGGCCGATCGTGCGCTTCGCGTCGGCGTTCGCCGCCTCGCGCTCGGACAGGCTCGGCTCGCGTCGGTCGGCCGCCAGCGCGCCGCCGTGCGTCATCACGAGCAAGCCGCGCGCGGCGAGTGCGTTCAGATCGCGCCGCACGGTCTCGCGCGACACGTCGAGCGAGCGCACGAGTTCCGCGACCGACAGCGCGCCCGATCGACCGAGTTCCGACAGGATGTACTGATGACGTTGTTCCGCGAGCATCGCGCGTTGCGCCCGAGGCGACAGGTAATGGGATGGCCGGCCATTGTATTACGGCCGTTTGACTGCGATTTGACGGCACCACGCCGGCCGCGACGGGCATCGGCGAAATGCGAAATGGTGTATTGCCTGTCGCGCGCGAATCGGCGCGGCGCGCGTTGCTACACTCTGCGCTTCGCCCAATCACCGACCAGCCAGGGGACTCGCGCAATGTATCGCAAAGGCAGTGTGCTCGAAATCCAGTTTTCGCCCGAACGTCTGAACGACGGCGCTGGCGATCCGTACTGGATCGATCTGACGCTCGACGAAGCGCGGCGCTTGTACGAGCAGCTCGCCGCACGTTTCGCATCCGACGCGCGAGCGAACCAGCCGCTCGACACGTTCTCGCTCGACTGATCGCGGCGCCGTCCGGCCGCCGGCCTGCGTGCTGCGACACGCGCAGGCCGCGGCCGCGCGCGAGTGCAGGATTCGACAAGACGCGCGCGCCGCGTCAACCGATACTGGCCGACTTCCCGATTTCGTCCGGCCGCGCATCCGCGGCCCGTCAGGCATGCTCACGTCGCTCGTCGCCGCGTTGTTCGTCGCGCTCTGGTCCACCGGCTTCATCGTCGCCCGCGCGATCAAGCCGTACGCCGATCCCAATCTGTTCCTGCTCGCGCGCTTCGCCGGTACCGCCGCGCTGTTCGCGGTCGTCGCGCTCACGGCCCGCGCGCCGTGGCCCGCACGCCGCGAATGGCCGCGTCATCTGATCGCGGGCGCGTTGCTGCAAGGCGTTTATCTCGGCGCCAGCTACTGGGCCGTCGCGCAGGGGCTCAACGCCGGCGTGATGGCGCTGCTCGGCGCATTGCAGCCGCTCGCGACCGCCGTGCTCGCGGTGCCGCTCTTCAACGAGCGGTTGCCGGCGCGCGGCTGGCTCGGGATGGCGCTCGGGCTCGTCGGCGTCGCGCTCGTGCTCGCGCCGAAGGTGTCGGGCGGCGTCGCCGCCGCGTCGCCGGGCGCGGCGCCGGCGTGGCTCGTCGTCGGCGTGTCGGTGCTGTCGGTCGGCGCGATCACGGCCGGATCGCTTTACCAGAAGGGCAAGCTCGCACAAAGCGATCTGCGCACGGCGGTCGCCGTGCAGAATCTCGGCGCGGCGCTCGTCGCGGCCGTGTTCGTCGTGCTGCTGCACGAATCGCGATGGATCGGCACGCCGGCGCTGTGGGTGTCGCTCGTCTGGGGCGTCGTCTTTCTGTCGGGCGGCGCGGTCACGATGCTGATGTGGATGCTGCGGCGCGGCAACGCGGCGCGCGCGACGTCGCTCCTGTTCCTCGCGCCGCCGCTCGCCGCGCTGCAGGGTTATCTGCTGTTCGACGAGACGCTCGCGGCGATCCAGCTCGCCGGTTTTGTGCTTGCGCTGGCGGGTGTCGTGCTTGCGCGCCAGCGTTGAGGCGGGCGCGTATTGGGCTGGCGGCTGGCGGCTGGCGACTCGCGGCTTGCCTCTCGCGTCCGATGCCTGGGCTCCCGTGCCTCGCCTTTCGCCTTTCGCCTCGCATCTCGCGCTCACGGCTCGTGACTCACGGCTCGCGCCTCGCGGTTCCCTCCGGCGGCTTGCACCCTCATGCCCTGCGTCCCGCATCCCACAGCGCGAACGTCACGTATCGCACGCGCAACGCCCGTCCGCACGATCGCACCCGGCACGCGGCAGGGCACGGCGATTGCGCTTATGATGAGCGCCTTGCATTTCGTTCCGGAACTTTCCCCATGACAGCCGCCGATTACGCCAGCCGCCAACGCGCGATCATCGCCGAACTGAACGTTGCCCCGCACTTCGATGCCGACGCCGAAATCGCGCGCCGCGTCGATTTCCTCGCGCAATATCTGCGCTCGACCGGCCTGCGGACCTATGTGCTCGGTATCAGCGGCGGCGTCGATTCGTCGACGGCCGGCCGCCTCGCGCAGCTCGCGGTCGAACGCCTGCGCGGCGAGGGCTACGATGCGCGCTTCATCGCGATGCGTCTGCCGAACGGCGTGCAGAACGACGAGGCCGACGCACAGCGCGCGCTCGCGTTCGTGCGCGCGGACGAAGTGCTGACGGTCGACGTGAAGCCCGCCGCCGACGCGATGCTGAAGTCGCTGATCGCCTCCGGCCACGCGTTCGACACGCCGGCACAGCAGGATTTCGTGCACGGCAACATCAAGGCGCGCGAGCGGATGATCGCGCAATACGCGGTGGCCGGCGCGCGCCGCGGCATCGTGATCGGCACCGATCACGCGGCCGAATCGCTGATGGGCTTCTTCACGAAGTTCGGCGACGGCGGCGCGGACATCCTGCCGCTCGCCGGCCTGAACAAGCGTCGCGTGCGCGCGGTCGCGCGTGCGCTCGGCGCCGAAGACGCGGTCGTGATGAAGGTGCCGACCGCCGATCTGGAAGAGTTGCGTCCGTTGCGTCCGGACGAGCACGCGTACGGCGTCACGTACGACGAGATCGACGATTTCCTCGAAGGCAAGCCGGTCGAGGACCGCGTGTACGAAACGGTCCTGCGCTTCTACGACGGCTCGCGCCACAAGCGCGCGCTGCCGTACACGCCGTTCGACTGGCCGGGCCTCGGTATCGCCTCGAACGCCGGCCACGGCGACTGACGCGGCCGGGCTGGCCGATACCGGCCACCGACCACCGGCCGCGCGCGACACCGTTGCGCACGCGGCCGGGCAAGCGGACACGACACTCTACGCGTGCCCGCCCGTCTTCTTCGCCTGCAGCGCGCGGATCCGCATCCGTGCGCCCGTATCGGCGACCGTCGTGTCGTACATCGTCGCAAGATCGCGCTTCAGCGCGGTGCGCGAACCGGCGTCGAGATACACCATGTGCCCCGACGGATAGAAGCGCGCGGACAGGTTCTGCCGCACCTTCTGATCCTCGAGCGGCATCTGCTGCAGGTCGATCACGGTCTGATAGAACGGCGTGACGAAGTCGTACAAGCCGTTCGCGGACAGCACCTTGAGATCGACGTTCAGCGCCATCACCGCCGCGAGATCGCCGGCCGTGTAGAGAATCAGGTTCCCCTTCGCATCGATGCCCTGCTGCTCGCCGGTCGGATCGATGTGGCTGAAATCCCAGTTGCGGAACGCCTGGTCGTTCAGGTCCGTGAACGCCGAATTCGACGTGAACTTCAGCTGCTCGTTCAGATAGCTGTTCCACATCGCCGTGTAGACGCCCGTCACGGCCGTCATGGTCGGATCGTTGCCGCCCGAGTTCGGATCGATCTTGCCCGCGATGCCGGTCGAGATCGCGGTCACGCGGCCGTCGTACGCGCCGAGCGCGAGCCCGCGCGCGTGCAGCAGCGTCGTCAGGAACAGCGAATTGCCGCGCGCGTCGTAACCGGCGATGTCGAGGTTCCACGATTTCAGCGTGTCGGTATCGATGCCCGTGTAGTCCGACAGTTTCTTCACGACCGCCGGGTCCGCATGCGGACGCTTGCGCAGCGCGTTCAGATAATCGGTGCGCGCGAACTGCGCGACTTCCTCGACGAACGCGCCGAGATCGGCCGGCGCCGGCGTGATGCCGAGCCGCTTGTGATACCACGCGTCGGCCGCCGCGGTCGGCAGCGTGCCGACCGGATTGCCGGCCTGCCGATAATCGAGAATCGACGACTGCAGCGTGATGCCGTTCAGATCGACGCCGTCCTCGTGCAACTTGTACGCGAGCACGCAGCTGCGCGCCGTGCCGTACGACTCGCCGAACAGGTATTTCGGCGAATTCCAGCGATTGTTCTTCGTCAGATAGCGCTTGATGAATTGCTTGAGCGAATCGGCGTCCTGGTCGACGCCCCAGAAATCGCGGTTCTTGTTCGGCGCCACCGCCGCCGAATAACCGGTGCCGACCGGGTTGATGAACACGAGGTCGCTGTGGTCGATGAGGCTGTCCGGGTTGTCCTCGATCTGGTACGGCGCGGGCGGCGTGAAGCCCGGCATCGCCGTCTTGATCCGCTTCGGCGCGAACGAGCCGAGCAGCACGAACACCGACGACGAACCGGGCCCGCCGTTGTAGAAGAACGTGACGGGCCGCGTTTCCTCCTTCGCGTTGTCGGCCGTGAACGCGACGTAGAAGATCTTCGCGGCCGGCTTCGAACTGCTCGGATCGACCGTCACGAGGTGGCCGACCGTCGCCGTATACGCGATGCGCCGGCCGCCGATCAGGATCGTGTGATGCGTGATCGCGGCCGCTTCGGTCGTGTCGGTGACCGAGTCGTCGGGGCCGTTGCCGTACGCGACCGGATCGAAGAACGGCTGGTCGCGCCCGTGGCTCAGCGCGACCGGGTCGACGCTCGGCGGCACGCCGTGCGAATTGTGGTCGCCATGATGCAGCGGATACACGCCGCCGGAGGATGCGGAATCGATGCCCATCGTGCTGCTCCTGGAAGTAAGAAAAGACGCGGGAAACCCCGCGTCGAACGAAAAGCCGTGTGTCGCGCGCGTCAGCTCGATGGCTTGCGCGCGAGGATCGCGGCGAGCTTCGCGCCGTCGGGGCTGCCGAGCCCGGTGCAGGCGTCCCAGCCGGCGGCCGCCGCAAACGTGCCGTTCGATCCTTTCGTGATGTCGCGCAGCGCGTCCGGATGCCGGTACAGCTTCGGGTTGATCCAGCCGGCCGACGTGCCGGCCGCCGCGTTGATCCGCGCGATCAGCGCGGCCCACAGCGGCGCGACGGCGCTCGTACCGCCCATCACGGCCGGCGTGCCGGCGACGGAGACCTCGTAGCCCGTCTGCGGCGACGCATCGCCCGCGACGTCGGGCACGCCGCGCTTCGCGAGCGGCGCGCGGCTGCCGTCCGCGCGCGTCAGCGAGAGCCCGTGCTGCCACGCCGGCAGATCGAACAGCGTGCTGACACCGCCGCCGCCCGCGCCGCCGCCCGATGCCTCGTCGTTCCACGCGACTTCGCTGCGGATGCCCTGTCCCGGCAGCGCGTCGAGCTGCGTGCCGCCGCAGCCGAGCACGTACGGGCTCGACGCAGGGAAGTCGACGTGATCGGCGCCGTCCTGCAGCCCGTCGCCCGAGCCGCTGTCGCCGGACGCCGCGCAGACGGTGATGCCCTGCGCGGCCGCCGCCTGCAGCACGCGGTTGAACGCCTGCGCGGACTGCGCCTGCCAGATCGCCTCCGGGCCGCCCCAGCTGATCGAGATCACCGACGGCTTGTTCTTCGTGTCGTTGACGGCCGCATTGACGGCCTGGATGAAGCCCGCATCGCTGTTCGGCGCGAAGTAGACGGCGATTTTCGCGGCGGGCGCGATCGCGCCGGCGATCTCGATGTCGAGCGCGACTTCGCCGTCCGGGCCGTTCGGGTCGCCGGTCGGCGTGTTGCGGCCGGTGCCGACGTTCACGTCGACGAGCGTCGGCGGCGTCTTGATGCCGAGCCCGCTGAAGTACCGCGCGATGTCCGCGGCGCGGTAGCCGCCGCCGAGCTCGACGATCGCGATGCACTGGCCCGCGCCGTCGCCGGCCGGAAACCCGTACAGCGACGCGAGCTGTGGCGGCGTGAACGTGACGCTCGCCGCGCCGCGCGCCGGCTTGAACGGCGGGCGCAGCCGGAAGTGCGGCCGCGCCTGCGGGCGGCTGTCGAGGCCGAGCACGGCCGTGACCGCGTCGCCGAGCTCGTCCGGCAATGCGATCGGCCCCGAGCGGCCGCGATACTGCCCGATCGCGTGATGCTCGAAACGCTCGAGCGTCACGCCGAACGCGGTTTCGAATTGCTTGATGGTGCCCGACAGCACGACGACGCTTTCGGCCGGATCGACGCGATCGACCGTCAGCTGATGACGGCGCGCGAAGTCCTCGGTCTTGCGGATGTCGTCGGGGCTTGCCGAGAAGCGCTGCGCGAATGCGTCGCGCGACAGCGGTTTGGCTTGCGGATCGCCGCTGGCGAGCCGCTGGAGCAGCGTGTCGAGTTGCCCTTCTTCCTGCCGCCGCAACATGATCGTGACGTGGATGCGTTCTGCCGGATCGCACGGGCCGAGACACTTGGAGTCGGCGACGATTCGGGGTTCGCGGTCGGCGTGAAGATGCCTTGCCATGTTCAGACCCTCCTTTGTACCGCGTTGCACGGAACAGCCAGGAAATCGGACATGGCCGACGGAAGACGGTTCCGTGTGGTCAGTCGGGTTCGCAGTCGCGCGAAGTCACAGGAAGTGTAGAACAGTCGGATGATTTGCGCGCGGCGCGCAGCGCGCGGCGGGCGCGGGGCCGCCGCGCGCTGCCGCACGCGCTTGTATGTTTAAGCCTGACCAGTACGGTAAAGTCTGAACGTAGCCA